>JBCCGX010001527.1:0-2034 GCA_039029035.1 Acidobacteriota bacterium
AAGCGGCGGCGGTGGGTTTGAGCTCCCAGCGGTGGTCGCGCAAAGCCTCGTGGAGCTCGTCTTCATCGACGTCGGACGGCTTGCGAAAAGCGGACCGCTGCGGTTCTTCCACGGGGAGTGCTGGCTGCGGCCCACCCGAGCCCTCAGTAGCCAGGGCGGGCCCCTCCGAAGCCACCGCTTGACGCAGCAAGCGCTCGACCGGTGCCGGCACTCGCACCGCATCGGCTCCGCGGCTGCCGACGACGAGCTGACGCGCCACGTTGCGCAGCTGCCGGACGTTGCCCGGCCAATCGTAGCGCGCCAAGCGGGCGACGATCGACATCGGCAACCAGGGCGGCGCCTCGGAGGCATCGGGATCGAGACGCCAGGCTTCACCAATCTCACTCAGCTCCTGGCGCAAGAAGTGAAACAGCAGTCGGCCGAAGTCGTCGCGCCGGAGGCGCAGGGGTGGAATGCTGATCTCGTAGCCGGCGAGGCGGTGCAGCAGTGGCGCGCGAAATCGCCCGGCCTCGATCTCCCCTTCCAAGTCGGCATCCGTCGCGGCGATCAATCGCACATCGACCTGCTGCGGCTCTTGGGTGCCGACTCGCTGCACCTCTCCCGTCTCCAGAACCCGCAGCAGCATGACTTGCACTTCGGGCGGCGTGGCGCCGATCTCATCGAGGAAGAGCGTCCCGCCATGGGCCCGCTGAAAGTAGCCAGCTTGCCCGCGCACGGCACCGGTAAAGGCACCCTTGGCCGCGCCGAAAAGCTCCGAAGCAGCCAAAGAAGGCGTGATCGCGGCCATGTTCAGGCCGAGAAAGGCGCAGTCTCTCAGCTTGCCGGCAGCGTGAATGGCTCGCGCCACCAATTCCTTGCCGGTACCGGTTTCACCACGCAGAAGCACCGGCAAACGGAGGTCGGCGACGGTCGCGATCTCCTCGTGGACTCGGGCCATGGCATCGCTGTCGCCAATCAGGCCCAGGTTGCGCCGAGGGTCGATCGGCATGGCACTGATCCGACTGAGCAGGAGGACGATCCGACGCCCCAGCTCGAGCACCACACCGCGCTCCACTTCCTCCGCCTGAAAGCTACGCTCAGTCTCGATAGCAACGCCGTCGGCCACCACCCGGGTCGACGACGCGCCTGTCGAAAGGCGGATCAACGCCGCCTGAGGATCATGCGCTAGCAGGATCGGCTTGCGGCTGAGGTAGGGATCGTCCAGCGGCCGGAATCGGCTCTCCCCCGGCGCCGAGAAACCGAGCTCGGAGCGCGACACCTCGACCCCTTTGCCGGTGGCCAGCTCATGCAAGAGAACCCGCTCGCCGACTCGGCGGCTGTCGGGGTGGTAGAGAACGGTGAGAGCCGGAATCCTCACCCGCGTTCGCACCCGTCGATCGCTCCAGGGCCCGCGGCGGATCTGGGTGGGCATCTGACGCGTTTCGTCGTCTTGCATAGAAACGATCAGTGTACCGGTTGGCTGAAGCCGGCAGCAAGAAGAGCTCCAGAGGCCCTTCGATAGCCCATGGCGTTAAACACTGAAACCATTGACAAGAGGATTCGTATTCGGTATTCAAACGAACGTTTGATTCAAGCGCTCGTTTACCACCTGACGAAGCAGTCAAACGATCCAGGGCAAGTCGCAACGGTGGAGAAAGGTCGGACCGATGTCGCCAGCTGTGCTTGACACCAAATCGAGCTTACTCGAGGCCGCCGAGGCACTGATCGCAGAGCGGGGGGTCGCGGGCGCCTCGTTGCGCGCCATCACCGCGCGCGCCGGCACGAACCTGGCCGCGGCCAATTACCATTTCGGCTCGAAGAAAGCGCTGGCGCGAGCGGTCATCGCCCGGCATATGGGTCCGGTCAATGCGGAGCGCCTAAGGCTGCTCGACGAAGCCGAGAAACGGAACGGTAGCGGGCAGCCGTCACTGGAAGAGCTGGTGCGGGCCTTCGTCGGCCCGGTGGTGCGATTCGGCAAGGACTTGCCGGATCAGGGCCGTCACTTCGCGCAGATCTGCGGCCGGGCAATGACCCAGCCGGATCCGATGCTGCGTG
>JBCCGX010001528.1:0-2034 GCA_039029035.1 Acidobacteriota bacterium
TATGGCGAGGGCATGGACCGCCGGATCATCGACACCAAGCTGACGCGCCTGTTCTCTTCCGGCAAAGAGGACGACTTCACCAAGATCGGTCGTTTCGGCATCGGCTTCGTCTCGGTCTTCGCCATCCATCCCGACGCCGTCGTCGTCGACACGTCGCGGGGCGGCGAGAGCTGGCGGGTGCTGTTCAAGAAGGATCGCACCTTCGAGCGCATCGCCCTCGACCTGCCGATGGACGGCACCACGATCCGGATCGTGAAGCAGGTCAGCGAGAAGGCGTACGCGGCGTTGCGTGGCCGCGCGTCGCAGGTCATCTCCTACTGGTGCCGGCACGTCAGGCCCGAGGTGCGCGTCGACGGCGAGGCGATCAACCAGCCGCTGGACATCGACTCGCCGTGCAAGGTGCGCCAGCGCGAGGAAGGAACCGAGGTGGTGGCGGCCTATGTCACCGAGGGGGCGCGGAGCAACGGCTACTACAACCGAGGCATCACCTTGCTGGAGGAGCCCGCGACGGCGAGCGTGTGCTTCCGCGTCGACTCGCGCTATCTCGAGCACACCCTGACCCGGGACAACGTGCTGCGCGACGAGAACTACGACAAGGCCATGGCGAGGGTGAGCGAGCTGCTCGAGGAGACGCTACCGGCGCACCTCTTCTCGGAGCTGCACCGCCACGTCGAGGAAGGAGGCGAGATCCCGCCTCCCTTGCTCGCCTTCGCCGCGTCGCAGCTCCAAGCCTGGGGCGCTCGCCATGGCGGGCCCGAGGGCGCGTTCGAGTCTGGCCGTATCCCCGAGGCGCGGATCTTCGCCACCCATAGCGGCGCCGCGCTGAGCGTGCGGGAAGCGGTGGCCGCCGGAGGAGCTGGGCGGCTGTTCACCGCCGCGGTAGTGACCCCGGTGGTCGAGGCCCTGGCGCGGCGCGGTGACCGCGTGGTGGCGTGTGCGAAGGGCGATGGCGTCCACCGGCTGCTGACCATCCTGGTCGAGAAACCGCCCGAGGCCAACGAAGCGTTCTGCCTGCCGTTGCCGCTGGAGTGGCCCGGCCCCTCCCATCGGGTTCTGGCGGCCGGCATCCATAGGAGCCTCGAGGCATCGGGCGCGAAGGTCGCCGAGGTGCGCTTCGGTCATCTGGGCTACGAGGGCTCGGCGGTCGCCGACCGTGTCGCCCTCGTCCAGCGCACCTTTGGCGAGTTGACGCCGATCGGCGACGTCCACGACCTGCCGACCCAGCTCTTGGCCCGTCGGCGCCAGGTCGTGATCAATGCCGACCATCCGACGGTCGAGCGTCTGCTGCAGCTAGTACCGAGAGAGCCCGAGCTTGCCGCCTACGTGGCGGTCAAGCTGCTTTACCTGCGGGGCCACCTGACCCCAGAGCTGGACACCCGGCTCGTCACCGCGGCGGTGGAACGGCGATGGAAGCGATTGCGCGCCTGATCGACGAGCTGCGCGCTGGCGGCGAGCTCGACTCGTCGGGCGAGTTCACTCTCGACCGCGATCGGGCGCTCGAGAAGATGCGGCAATTCCAGCTTACCGATCCCCGTTCCTACGTGCTTGAGCTGGTCCAGGCGGCGGTGCTGTCGGGGGCCGGCGAGGCCCACTTCGAGATCGACGCCGACGATATGCGAATGTGGTTCGACGGCCGACCTTTTGTGGCCCAGGATTTCGAGCAGCTCTACAGCGCGATGTTCCTCCGCCGGCAATCTCCTGCCCGGCGCCAGCTAGCCCTTGGGTTGAACTCGGCGATGGCCCTCGATCCCAGGGTCCTGCGCGTCGAAAGTGGTACCGCACGGATGGAGATGCGCTCCGACGGCGACGAAATCACGGAAGTCCAGGAGGCGACCCCTGGCACCAAGATCCACGTCAAGGACCGCTTCGGCAACGCCACCTTGGTGCGTTTCGTCCTCAAGCTGCGGGGCCACATCACCGAGATGCTCTACCTGAAAGAGCGCTGCTGCTGGGCGCCGTTGGCCATCCACCTCAACGGCGAGCGGATCAGCGGCGGTCAGCCACTGGCCGACGCCGCTGGCCGGATCGAGCTGA
>JBCCGX010001529.1:0-2030 GCA_039029035.1 Acidobacteriota bacterium
ACGAGTTCGAGCACGCCGCCACCCACGACGAGCTGTGGAACGCCGCCCAGCGCGAGCTCGTGCGCGACGGCCGGATCCACAACTACCTGCGCATGCTGTGGGGCAAGAAGATCCTCGAGTGGTCTGAGACGCCCGAAGACGCCCTGGCGGTGATGATCGAGCTCAACAACAAATACGCCGTCGACGGCCGCAACCCCAACTCCTACAGCGGCATCTTCTGGTGCCTCGGTCGCTACGATCGTGCCTGGGGGCCCGAACGGCCGATCTTCGGCAAGATCCGCTTCATGAGCTCCGACAGTACCCGGCGCAAGCTCGACGCCAAGTTTTACATCGCCCAATTCAGTGCCGTTCGACAGCAGCAGCTCACGTTTTGACCCAGGGTTGAGGGCAACTCGCCTGGCCGGCTAACGCCTCGCTTCCGTCCACCAGGCGGGACGTCGCATCTGACCGCCTCCCGGCAGCGAAGAGAACAGTGAAACCGTTGCTAGCCGACGGCAAAGTACCCATCAAGTCGAGGCCTCAATGCCCTCGACTCGGCCGATAGCGGAGAAGACGATGAACCGAAAGTATATGGAGTTCGAAAGCGCCCGCGCCGTGCGCCGGCAGACCCTATCCCGGGTCCAGGACCTGGATCAGAAGCAGGCGGACTACCGCCCGGGCCGCGGCAAATGGTCGGTGGGGGAGGTGCTGGATCACCTGGTCAAACTTGACGATTTGATCGTCCGCGAGCTCGGGGTGGCAATCGAGCGCCGGCGGCTCGGCCTGCCCTTCGTCTACCGCGGCATCGCCGACATCGACACCACCCTGCCTTGGGTCTTGAAGCCGGTGCTGCCCTTCTTCGAGGTGCCTTTCAGCATCTTCAACACCGCCGTGCCACAGCCGGTGCGCCGAGCCTTGACCGGCAACCGCCGAATCCCGGTGCAGGCGCCAAAGATCATCGAGCCGCGCTTCGGCCGGCCGATCGAGACCTTGCGCCGAGAGCTCGATTCCACCTTCAGCGCTCTGGAGCAGCAGCAGGCGGAGAACCCGCGGATCGATCTCAACCGGGTCTACTACTACAACCCGATCACCGGCCTGGCCTCGGTCGCCGGTCTCTACCGCTTCGTCTCCAACCACGAGCAGCGCCACCAGAAGCAACTGCACGACATCTTGCAAGACGGCTCGTTCCCAACCACAGAGAGCGACAGCCGCGCCGCCTGAGAGGATTAGTCCTCGTCGGCAGCAATACCACCACACCTCGCTCGCGATGCATCCACGCCCACTGCGTTACGCTCCCTGCGCCAGAGTCCCACTATGCCTCGCTCGCAGGCCTTGTGGACGCGGCGCCTCACAAACGAATGTGTAGCGGTATTCCCGCCGACGAGGACTAGCAATGACCACGACGACCCTGCCCTCGGCCACCGTAGGGCATAGCCTGGCCTTCTGGCTGCTGCTGCCGTTCGCGGCCCCACAGGGCCTGTGGATGCGCCGGGTGGCACCGCCGTTTCCGCCCGCCGCCGGTCCGACCCAGAGCCGGGTCGGCTACGGCGATCCTCTGCACCTGGTCGCGATCGGCGACTCGATCGTCGCCGGCGTCGGTGCTCGCACACAGGACGAAGCGCTGCCGGGGCGCCTGGCCTCGGCGCTGGCCGCACGCCTCAGACGCGAGGTGCGTTGGTCGGCCCTCGGCCGGGTCGGCGCTCGGGCTGCCCAAGTCCAGGAGAGCTTGTTGCCCGCCCTGCCGGCCCAGCCTTTCGACGTGGCGATGGTGTCTGTCGGTGTCAATGATGTGGTGCAGCTAAGCTCCGCCAACCGCTGGCGGCGCGATCTCGGCGCGCTGCTCGATGGCTTGCGCGCCGCCTCGCCCGACGGACTGATCGTCCTCGCCGGCCTGCCGCCCTTGTGGGGCTTCCCCTTGCTACCACAGCCCCTGCGCTTCCTTTTTGGTTTACGCGCCCGGCATTTCGACACCATCGCGGTGCAAGAATCCTCCGGTCGCCGCAGCTGCCTCTACCTGCCGACCCGCTTCGATCCGCGGCCGGAGAAGTTCT
>JBCCGX010001530.1:0-2014 GCA_039029035.1 Acidobacteriota bacterium
CAGCTGATGGAGCTCGGCCGGGTCATCGGCACGGTCGTGGCAACGGAGAAGTACCGCGGCCTCGAGGGGATCAAATTCCTTATCGTGCAACCTCTCGACCGCCAGCGGGAGCCGCGTGGTGAGCCCTATGTGGCGGCCGACGCGGTCGCCATGGCGGGCCCCGACGAGCTGGTCTACGTCGTCGCCAGCCGCGAGGCCGCCTTGGCGATGCCCGAGACCTTCGTGCCGGTGGACCACGCTATCGTCGGCATTGTCGACGCCGTCGAGCCTGCCTCCGGAGCCGCCGAATGAAGATTGGTCGCGTCGTACAAACGGTGGTCTCGACCATCCAGCGGCCGATCTTCGACGGTCGTCGCCTGCTCCTCTGCGAGCTGCTCGACGAGACTGAAGCGCCGACCGGCGGCTACACCATCGCCGTCGACACCGTCGGCGCCGGGGCCGGTGAGACGGTGCTGATCCTCGACGAAGGCAACTCGGCGCGCCAGATTCTGGGCCAGCCCGATGCCGAGATCCGGGCGGTCGTGGCGGGCATCGTCGATCAGATCACCGTCGCTGCGGACGGCTAAACACCTGCAAGATCTCGCAGTAGAAATCCCTTAGGTTGGATTGGAGACTTTTGGATTGGAGACATAGTGGCAGATCCTGCATCGAAAAACGGCTGGGCCCAGCAACGAGGGCTTTCCGGGCAGCTCAAGGGTGCTGTCCTGGCGGCGGGCCTGGGCAGCCGCATGGAGCCTTTGACCACACGCCACCTTCCCAAGCCGGTCTTCCCGCTCGGTGGCAAGGTTCCCATGGCGGAGCTCTGGGTCCAGCGATTCGTCGCCTCCGGGATTACTGACCTGTCGATGAACCTCTGCGTGCTCAAAGAGGCGATCAAGCGACACTTCGCCGACGGCAGTCGCTTCGGCGCCGACATTGCCTACGTCGAAGAGGAAACCCCGAGTGGCACCTTCGGCGGGGTGTGCAAGCAAGTGCTGGGCAGCGCCGCCAAGAGGGTCTCGGCAGGTGAGGCAGCGGTCGATCTGCCGCCCTTTCAGGGCTCGACGCTGATCGTGCCGAGTGGCGATATCGTGACCAACTTCGGCAGCGATCTCTTGGCCGAGATGGTCGATATTCATCGGCGAGCAGGCGCCGCCTTCAGCATGGTCCTGGTACCCGTCCCCTGGGAGCGGCGCAAAGACTTCGGCACGGTGGTGCTCGATGCACCGGAAAGCCGTTCCGGGAAGATTTCGAAGTCGGGCCGCATCACCGAGTTTCTGGAGAAGGATCCGGACTCTCCGAGCAACCTCAACAACGCCTCGATCTACATGATCGAGCGCGAGCTGCTCGAGGCACTCGATCCGCTGCGCACCGAGTCCGCGGTCGGCGTCAGTGAGCCGTTCTACGATTTCGGCAAGCATGTTTTCCCCGCCATGTTGGGCCGCCTGCCCTATGTCAGCCTGCCGAAAGACTACTTACTGTGGGGTGTGCAGTACGACGGGGCCTGGTTTGATGTGGGCCAGAAACGCGACTACCTGCGGGTCAACGAGCAGGTGCTGGACGGCAAGATCGACATCGAGCTGCCGTTCGAGCGCCAACCCTGGGGCTTCCTCGGAGCCGACACTGAGATCGATCCGGCCCGGGTCGAGATCGTGCCGCCGGTCGTCATCGGCAATCGCTGTGTGGTCGAAGCCGGTGCGACCTTGGGGCCGTACGCGGTGATCGGCGATGGCTGGACGATCGAGAAGGGGGCTCGGATCCGTAACTCGGTGCTGTGGGAAGAGGTCCACGAGGGCGGCGCGACGGCGGCCTCGGAGCGCCGGGTCGGTGCTGGCGTGTCGATCGCCGAGAGCATCGTCGTCGACGGACCGGTCGAGCGCGACGTGACCGAAAAGACCGTCCACGTGGCAGCCGACGGTCGACTCGAGATCCATCCGCTCGACGCCGTACCCCAAGGCCCTCGCGCCTGATCGACCGAAACCTTTTCGAATCGCAATCGAACGGAACAAGCCATGCAACTAGCCGACGCGAGCCG
>JBCCGX010001531.1:0-2013 GCA_039029035.1 Acidobacteriota bacterium
CACCACGAAGGACAGGTAATCCTCGATCTCCTCACCGGCAAAGAGGCGATGGTAAAGCTCGCGCTGGACCCGCTTGGCAAGCTCGGTCCAGTCGCGGCGCACAACCTCCATGCCGGTGAAGATCACCTCGGCTGAATCGCCCTCACCTACCAGACCAACGTAGCGCTTGCGGGCGCCGCCACGACCGTGGCGCATCGGCGGCAGGACCAGTTGACGGTAGAGTTTCTCCAGCTCGAGCTCGAGACGGCTCTCGGCACCCCAGGTCTCGTGGATCCACTCGGCGACGTCGTGGGTGACTTGCAGTGCCAAGAGCTCCCCGGTCGCCATGGCAGCCGCCGGATCCTGTTCGCCGGAAAGAACGAAGACGCTGTCGGTATCACCATAGAGCACCCGATAGCCGAGAGACTCGAAGTGGTCTTTCGACCACAGCAGGATCTTCTGGCCGAAGCTGGTGATCGCGGAAGCGACCTCGGGGCGGTAGAAGCGACAGGCCCGAGTACCGAGGACACCGTAGAAGGAGTTCATCAGGATCTTGACGGCATAGCTGCCGACGCCGTCGCCGCGTGCCTTGGCGGCCTCGCGGCGTGGGAAGAGGTCGTCGAGAATGTCGGACAGGATGCCAGGCTCGCGGCGGAAGGCGGCAAGGTTGGGGGCGACGATCGGATCGTCTTCAGCCTTCGTATCGGGCAGGTAGCCCAGAGGATCGATCTGGAAGGTGCGGATGAGGCTCGGGTAGAGACTCTTGAAGTCGAAGACCAGGACGTTGTGGTGCAAGCCGGTCTCCGGCGCCATCACGTAGCCACCGAGGCCGGCGCTTTCGCCTTCGTCCGCTGTGCCGACGGTGGGCGCCACAATACCGCGACGGTAGAGCTCGCCCAGGTAGAGAGAGTCGAAGGCCGCGATCGAGCCCGAGATGCGATCGATCGGCAGACCGGTCAGGCGACTGCGGCGCACTGCTAGCTCGATCAACTCGAGCTTGGCCAGGATGTCGAGCACCAGACGGGCGTCAGTCAGGTTGTATTGCACGAAGCGCTCGCTATCGTTCTCGTAGGTGTCGAGGATCTCCTGCGCCTTGTTGCGATCCTGCCGCGACTCGCCCGGCATGGTGGCGGCGAGCATCGAAGTACCGGTGCGGATCTTGCCCTCGCCCAGCACCTCGCGCGACACTGAATCGAGGGAGTAACTGTCCATCTGGATGAAAGCGCCACGCAACAAATGGATGCCGTCGGCAACGAGGCGGCCGGGGATGACCACCTCGTTGCTCGACCAGGGCATGCGCGACTCGCGCAGGTACACCGGGCCGGCGCCGCGAGCGATGTCGAGCACCAGGCCGCGA
The DNA here is from genome assembly GCA_039029035.1 of Acidobacteriota bacterium. Classification (GTDB taxonomy): domain Bacteria; phylum Acidobacteriota; class Thermoanaerobaculia; order Multivoradales; family J023; genus JAAELT01. The sequence goes on from JBCCGX010001531.1 coordinate 1,337, forward strand.
CGACGGGCCATCTCGAACAGCACGCGGAAATCGAAGTCGACCACGTTCCAGCCGGTCAGGATGTCAGGGTCGAGCTGCCGTACTCGCTCGCAGAACCGCTTCAGGAGCGGCCGTTCGGACGTGAAGGGTTCGGCGCCCTCGGGCACTTCGCTACCCGGCTGAGCAAGCAGCAGGACCTCCGCCGCACCGCAGCCATGCAGAGCGATTGACAGCAGCTTGCGGATCGTCGGATCAGTCTCGATATCGATCGACAGCACCGACAGCTCCGGTGTCCAGTCGGCCGGCTCGAGCCGCGGGTTGGCATAGATTCGATCGATGCGCTCACCCTTTTTCCAAGGCCCATCGATCGCCAGTGTCCCCTTGATCCCGCGATCGATGAGGAAGCGCATGGCGAAGCGTACGTCGGCCTCGTAGCTGCGCACGCCGCCATAGAGCAGCCGGTCACGCAGCGCCGGCGTGTCCGGTGGCCGATCAAGCTCCACTCTTGCCACCGGCTCGCCGGCGAAGTTCACCCGCCGCGAGTCGACGATACGCTCCGCCCCGAGGCGCGCGGCGCGCTCACGGTCCTGCGCCGCGATGTAGAAATGCGGCACCTGACGGTTGTCGCGCACCAGGAAGGTCTCGCCGGTCTCCAAGCGGCCGAAGAGATGCACCACCGGCTTGCCCGACTCGAGGCG
>JBCCGX010001532.1:0-2011 GCA_039029035.1 Acidobacteriota bacterium
CACGCGGTCGATCCCGAGGCCTGGCTGCGTCTCTACCCCGAATTCGTTCTGCCCGAAGAGCAGAAGCAAGCCTGGTACGCCAACCGCACCGGCGCCATCGTCGGCCGGATGACTGCCGAGCGCTTCGGCTGGGAGATCGGCGACCGGGTGCCGCTGCAGGGCACCGCCTGGCGGCCGCAGGATGGCTCGGCCTGGGAGTTCACCATCGAGGGAATCTACGACGGGGCGGAGAAATCCACCGACAAGACCCTCTTCCTCTTCCACTACGACTACCTCGACCAGGCGGTGGCCCAGGGCGACCTCGGCATCGTCGGTTGGTACGTGCTGCGCATCGACGATCCGCAGAGCGCCGTACAGGTCGCCCAGCGGATCGACAAACAGTTCGCCAACTCCTCGGCCGAGACCAAGACCACCACCGAAAAAGCCTTTGTGCAGAGCTTCGCCAACCAGACCGGCAACATCCAGAAGATCGTCACCGGCATCGTCAGCGTCGTTTTCTTCACTCTGCTGCTGGTGGCTGGCAACACCATGGCGCAATCGGTACGCGAGCGCACCAGTGAGCTGGCAGTGCTCAAGACCCTCGGCTTCACCGGCCGCCAAGTGATGGCCATGGTGCTCGGTGAGTCGGTGCTGGTGGCACTCCTCGCCGGCGGCGGCGGCCTGTTCTTGTTCTACGTCCTGGCGCAGAGCGGCGATCTGGGCGGCTCCTGGCTGCCGACCCTCTTCCTGCCCACCAGCGCCCTGTTCTCGGGGCTGGCTCTCGCCCTGGGGCTCGGTCTCGCAACCGGCGCGGTGCCCGCCTGGCAGGCCCTGCGGCTCAATATCGTCAACGCCTTGCGGAGGGCCTGATCATGATCTCGTCGTTTCTGGCCTGGCTCACCCAGACGGTCACCGTCACCTGGTTCAACATCAAGAACATCCGCGCCCGCCTCGGCTGGTCGGCCTCGACCATCGCCGGCATCGCTGGTGTGGTGATGGTCTGTGTCGGCATCCTGTCGATGGGCAGCGGTTTCAAACAGACCCTGGCCTCGACCGGCGACGCCGCCAACGTCATCGTCATGCGCTCCGGCGCCGGCTCCGAGATGATGAGCGGCCTGGGGATGGACTCGACCAAGATCATCGCCGACGCCCCCGGCATTCGCCGCGGCGAACGGGGTGCCCTGGCCTCGGCCGAGCTCTTCGTCATCGTCGACCTACCGAAGAAATCCACCGGCACCGACGCCAACGTCCCTCTGCGCGGCGTCAGCCCGCAAGCCTTCGAGGTGCGCAAGACCTTCGAGATGCTCGACGGCCGGCGCTTCGAGCCCGGGCGCAACGAGATCATCGTCGGCGACGCCGCGGCCAACGAGTTCGTCGGACTCGACGTCGGCAACACCCTGCGCTGGGGCGAGAACGACTGGACCGTGGTCGGTATCTTCTCCACCGGCGGCACGGCCGAAGACTCCGAGATCTGGTGCGACGCCAAAGTGCTGCAGCCGGCCTACCGGCGCGGCAACAGCTTCCAGTCCGTCCACGTGCTGCTCGAGTCGCCGGAAGAGTTCGCCACCTTCAACGACGCCCTGACCACCGATCCCAGGCTCAATATCAAGGCGATCAGTAAGCCCGACTACTGGGCCGACCAGGCCAGCGCCACCACGACCTTCATCCAGGGCCTCGGCATCGTGATCGGCGCCCTGATGGGTTTCGGCGCCATTTTCGGCGCCCTCAACACCATGTACACCGCCGTCTCCACCCGCACACGCGAGATCGGCACCCTGCGGGCCCTAGGCTTCAGCACCGGCCCGGTGATCATCTCGGTCCTGGTGGAAGCGATGCTTCTGGCCTTCGTCGGCGGCCTCGTCGGCTGCGGCCTGGCCTACTTCTTCTTCAATGACTTCCGCGCCGCCACCCTCAACTTCCAGACCTTCAGCCAGATCGCCTTCGCCTTCAAGGTCACTCCGGCCCTGCTCACTGGCGGCCTGATCTACGCCCTCGTCATGGGCTTCGTCGGTGGCTTCTTCCCCGCCATCCG
>JBCCGX010001533.1:0-2008 GCA_039029035.1 Acidobacteriota bacterium
GCATCGCCCCTGGCCGCTGCCACGCCGGCCGTGGATGATGACCATGTCGTGGGTCGATCTACTATTCGCTCATTGGCGGGTGGAGCCGGAGGTCCTGCGCCGGGTGTTGCCCGACGGACTCGAGCTCGACACCTTCGAGGATCAGGCCTACGTGGGCCTAGTGCCCTTCCGCATGGAGAACGTCGGGCCACGGGGCCTCGGTTGGCTGCCGGCTAAGCTGCCCGGACCGCGGGCGTTCGCCGAGCTCAACCTGCGCACCTATGTCCGTAGGGGAGGCAAGCCCGGGGTGTGGTTCTTCAGCCTCGACGCGGTGGATCCGTTGGCGGTCTGGGGCGCTCGGACCTTCTTCCATCTGCCCTACTTCCACGCTGAGATCGACGTCCGTCGGCGCGACGGCTGGGTCGAGTATCGCTCCCAGCGGCGAGATCGTCGCAGCGCCGCGGGGGAGCTAAAGGCGCGTTACCGGCCCATCGGGGATGCGTCGCGAGCTCGCCGCGGCAGTCTCGAGCATTGGCTGACCGAGCGCTACTGCCTCTATGCGGTGGACCGTCGCGGCCGGGTGTTACGCGGTGACATCCAGCACTACCCCTGGCCCCTGTACGCGGCCGAGGCGGAGATCGAAGTCAACACCGTGGGCGAGGCCTTCGGCCTGCCTCTGGAGGGCGAGGCGCTCTGGCTGCACTTTTCGCCTCGCCTCGACGTCATCTGCTGGTGGCCTAAAACCGCATAAATGCTAGTAAAGTAGGCTCTCCGATGCGAGATCCGATCCGTCGAACAGCGCGACAGACCTGCCGCTGAGAAGGAGGAGCAGGCTCGTGACAAATTATCGATCGATAACCAGGCTGGCGATGGGGCTGCTCGGCGGGCTACTGCTCGGCGTGCTACCGTGCGCCACCGCATGGGCTGACGGCACCCAGACAGGCATCCTCGCCGGTAGCGTCTACGACGCTCGCCAGACCCCGCTACAGGGTGTCGAGGTTCGGCTCACCGGTCCCCAGATCCAGCGCCAGGTGGTGACCGACGCCAACGGGAGCTTCCGTTTTCTGGCCCTCGGCGTCGGCAGCTACGAGATCGCGGCGGATCTTCTCGGGCTCAAGGCGCGGCAGCGCGACGTCGGGGTCTATGTCGACCAGACGACCGAGATCGATTTGACCCTCACCGAATCGCCGGTGGAGGAGGAGCCGGCGGCCGACGTCGAGGATTGGATCCAGGTGGTGGCCGAGGCGCCGGTGATCGATCGCTTCGATTTCGGCGTCGGGGCGAATGTCAGCTTCGATTTTCTCGACGAGCTACCGGTGCGGCGCTTCTACCAGAGTGTGGCGACCCTACTACCCGGTGTCTCTGGCGGCGAGGACGGCAATCCGAACGTCTCGGGCGGCTTACGCAATAGCAACCTCTTTCTGATCGACGGCGTCGACACCACGGACCCGACCACCGGCCTCTTCGGTCTCAACCTGACCTACGAGGCGGTGCAAGCCGTCCAGGTGACGACCGCGGCATCGCCGCCGCAATATGGCCGTGCGTCCGGCGCCGTGATCAACGTGGTCACCCGGTCGGGCACCAACGAGTTCCAGGGGCTGGCGCGCTGGGTGGTGACCAACAATGAGTGGAACGACGACTATGACTACCCGGCCGACCAGATCCGCCACCTGGGCAACGAAGTGGCCGCCGCCGACGCCGGGCCCGATCAGGTCGATTCGACCATCGCTCTGTCGCTCGGTGGACCGCTGGCGCCCGAACGGCTGTTCTTCTTTGCCGCTTTCGAGAACAGCGACCGGTCTTTCCTCCGTCCGACCCTCACCGGTCCGAATTGGGACGAAGATTCTGCCGTCGAGAGCACCGCTTTCAAGCTCACCTGGCAGGCCAATGCGAGCCATACCCTGGTCGCCCAGCACACCGCGGACGACGCCCGGGTCGCCGCCTTCCAGCCGTTCGATCGCGAGCCGCTGGAGAATCGCCTGCCGCAGACCCCGGCGGCGCTCAACAACGCCAGTGTCGACCGCTTGCC
>JBCCGX010001534.1:0-2005 GCA_039029035.1 Acidobacteriota bacterium
CTGATCCAGCTGATCCGGCGTCGACAGGCGCTCGGCCGCCACATCGGCGCTCTTCTGCATCTTGGAGACCGGCCGCTCGCGACGAGAAGGGGACATTGGCGACATCTTGCCATGTCCGGCTCGACCTGTGCCACTCCCCACTCCCGCCAGTGTCCCCTTGGGAGGACATTCCAAACCATCCGCCGCGGCCTTCCGATCGGTCTTTCCGGACCACGGTGGCACGAGAACACCACTTCAGCCCTCGATACGGTATCCTTGTCAACAAGCTAGAGTCCGGCGAGGCTGATGGCACGCCCTTTGCGAAACCAGCGCGGAGAGGAGATCCAGCCATGAAAAAAAACCTTTCGAAAATCATCGCGAGCCTCGTTCTCGGCTCGTTCGTCTCGATAGCCACCTTCGCTCAGTCCTCCGATTCCGACAGCTCGCCGACGTTCGGCGAAATTATCGACGTCCGGGTGATCAACCTGGAAGTGGTGGTCACCGAACGCAAGGATCGGGTCAGCGGCCTGACCAGTGACGACTTCCGCCTGTTGGTCGACCGCAAGGAGGTGCCGATCGAATACTTCACCGAGGTCGTCGGAGGCCAGGCTGTCTTGCCCACCGGTGGCGATCCGACCGCGATCCCCGCCCTCGCACCGGGTGAAGCGGTGGGTACACGCTTTCTCGTCTTCATCGACGACGCTTTCTCCGTCAAACAGCGGCGCAACCGTGTGTTGCGCAAGATGGTCGAGCAGCTGCCCTATCTGGGGCCGGAGGACTCGATGGCGGTGGTGGCCTATGACGGTCGAGAGCTTGAGCTGCTGAGCAGTTGGACTACTTCCCAACGCGAGCTCGAGCGGGTGCTGAAGAAAGCCCAGGAGCGCCGCAGCTTCGGCATGCAGCGCCGCCTGACGAGTGACGCGTTCTACCGCCAGCCGGGCTTCGGTTTAACCCGCGGTTTCGGTAGCCCCTTCGGCCTGCGCGACCCGCTGTTCAACGACTTCGGCTTCGGTCGTGGCGTCTCCCGCGGCAGCCAACTCTACTCCGACGCGCAGCGCGTGGTCGACGCCGCCACGTCGACTCTGCGCGGCTTCGCCAAACCCTCGGGCCGCAAAGTCATGCTGCTCCTTTCCGGCGGCTGGCCGACCCCGGCGATCGGCACTGGTTTCGCTGCCGATGTCAGCTACGCCTCGGGTGGTTCGAGTCGCTCGCTGCTGCGCCCTCTGGCGGACACCGCCAACCGCCTGGGCTACACGCTCTATCCTGTCGACGTCAAAGGCGTCGAGACCTATTCCACCGGCAGCGCCCAATTCCGCAGCCTCGGCGAAGCCAACTTCGTCGAGAACCTGGTGCGTGACCGCGAGTGGGTCGAGGAAAGCAGCCTGACCTATCTGGCTGAAGAGACCGGCGGCCGGGCGATGCTCGACGGTGCCAGCCTCACCGCTCTGCAACGCACGGTGGAAGACACCCGCTCCTATTATTGGATCGGCTTCACCCCCACCTGGCAGGAAAACGACCAGCGCCACCGGGTGAAGGTCGAGGTCAAGCGCAAGGGGCTCAAGGTCCGCTCGCGGGACAGCTACTCGGACCTGTCGCGCCAGACCGAGGTCTCCATGCTGCTCGAGAGCGCTCAGCTCTTCGATCTACCGATCCCTGGCGAAACCCAGGCCTTCGACGTCTCTTTCGGCGAGCCCGAGGGCAGCGGCCGGCGCAAAGTGGTCGTGCCGATGAAGTTGCAGATACCGCTCGACCAGATCACCCTTCTGCCCTACCAAGACGGCTACGCCGCCCAGCTCGAGCTACGCCTGGCAGTCACCGATGATCGTGGCAACCGCGCTGGCATCCCGGTGATGAAACTCGAGCTGCGCCGCGAGGCCGAGGCCAGCGAGGGCGAAGCCGCCACCCTGGAAGTCCCCCTCAAGCTGCGCCGCCGACCCCATCGCCTGCTGGTCTCGCTGCACGATCCGACCTCGGGTCACCTGATGTCGCAGCGCGTTGGACTCGAGCTCTAGAGCTCAAAACTAAA
>JBCCGX010001535.1:0-2004 GCA_039029035.1 Acidobacteriota bacterium
AGAATTCGCGGGTGAAGAGGTGGGAGGCGCCGGAGGTCCAGGGATGGGAGGGCTGCGAAACGATGGCGTCGAACCGACGGCCGGTGAGGCGCAGGGCGCCGCGGGCGTCGTTGGTGTGCAGACTGAGGCGCGGGTCGGCCAGAGGGTCGCGCCAGCGTTGAGCGGCCAGTTGCCGATTGGCGCGGACGACTTCGGACTCGAGCTCCACCACGTGGATCGACTCGACACTGGCCGGCACATCCTCCACCGTGACCCCGGCACCGAGGCCGACAACCAGGAGCGAGCTCGTCTGCGGCCGAACCAGGAGCGGCAGCAGCGAAAGCCAGCGGGTGACGAGGTCGCGGCTCGGTCGTCCCCAGGGCGGTTCGATCGATGCCTCCGGCAGGCCGTTGCTGGCGATGCGCCAGCCGTCGCGCCGTTCGAGGGTGAGGACGGTAGCACTGCGGCCGACACCGAGCCCGACGATCTCGCCTGGCACCGCTCCGGTGCGCAGGGGGGAGTGGCGCAGCAGGGTCCATGGATTGCCGGGGCGTAAAAGCAGCAAGGCCAACAAGCCGCAGGCCGCTGTGGCGATGAGGGTGGGGCGTCTGGGCTGCGTGAGCAGGGCCGCGGCGAGGGCCAGGAACAGGCTGGCCGCCGCCGCCGCTTGCGCCGTTCCAGCGAAGCCGAGCGTCGGCAGCAGCAGGTAGCCGGCCGCCACGGCGCCGGTGATCGCCCCCACCGTGTTCCAGGCGAAAACGCGTGCACTGGCCGCCGCAGCATCCTCCGCTCTCGCGGCCAGGATCCGTACCGCGAAGGGGAAGGTCGCGCCAATGGCGACCGCTGCCGGCAACAGGGTCGCGGCGCTCGCCACGGCACCGTAGAGCAGCAGCTCCAGGCGACCCCCCGGCCTCCCCGCCAACTGCGGGAGGCGATCCGCCAGGGCGAAGGCTGCCAGGGACAGGCCAGCAATCGCCAACTGGGCGACGATGAAGCCGGTTCGCGCCCGCGCAGCATCCCGCGCCGCGCGGGCGGCCCAGGCCGAGCCCAGCGCCAGGCCGACGAGGAAGGTCGCCAGCATGGTGGCAAAGGCGTAGAGGCTGCCGCCGACGAGTTGGGTCAGGAGCCGGGTCCATAGCACCTCCCAGGTGAACGAGACGATGCCCGAGACCAGGATTAGAGGCAAGATCCAATGCCAGCGGCGGGAGCCTCGATCCTGAGGCTCGGTCGTGCCGTCGGCGAGACCTCGCGCCAGGACGGCGGCGAGGGCGAAGACGAGGCCGTTCACCGCCGCGCCAGCGAGCACTGTGAAACCCAAGCCGAAGCGCGGCAGCAAGACGAAGGCCCCCACCAGAGCTCCAGCCGCCGCGCCGGCGGTGTTGGCGGTGTAGAGCGCGCCGATTCGCGGGCCGATCTGGGCTTCGCGGTGGATGGCCCAGCGGGCGAGAAGAGGCAGGGTGGCGCCCATCAGGGCGGTGGGTACCAGGAGAATCGCGCCCGACGAGAGGAAAGTGAACAGGGCCGAAGCCGGCGCCCCGGCCTCTGGCGGCAGATCGGAGCCGCCGAAGAGGGCCACGTGTAGCCGGCTCGCCAGGTCGATCGCCGGTTGCACCGCCAGGGCCGCCAGACCGATCCCGAGCTCGAGCAGGGCATACGTCAGGACCGGTCGCCGCAAGCGGTAGGCGAAGCGGCCAGCGGCGGCAGCGCCCAGGGCCAGACCCGCCATGTAGGCGGTTAGCACCGTGACCAGGGCGAGCTCCGAGGTACCGAAGACCAGGGCGAATTGCTGCGTCCAGGCCGTTTGGTAGATCAGGCCGGCGAGACCGGAGAGAAAGAAACAGGCGAGCAGCAGCGGGAAGCGGTGGCGCGGGGCACCGCCCTCGAGACTTTGAGTCATTGTTTGGGCAGGTATAGCAGGGTTGGCTGGGTCGTGGGCCGATAGTCTAGACTAAGCTCGATGGCCCAACAGCTCGCGATCGATTACCTGCCTGAAGCGCTGGAAGATACGGCGGTCCTTCACCTGCG
>JBCCGX010001536.1:0-1998 GCA_039029035.1 Acidobacteriota bacterium
AAGCCTGACCTTCTCGGCCAGCGATGGAGGCGACGTGCGGTCCAACGGCCGAGACTACGTCCTCCGCTGGTCGCGACGCAGCGACCCCAACGCCGCGCTGGTGGTGCTGGTGTCTTGGCTCACCCTGCTCGGTTGCGCCATCCAACGGTGGAGGCGCGACGGCCAGAAGCCCAGCCCTGTAGCCGCCGGGGCGAGCTGGCGCCTCGGTCTACCGATCTTGGGTTTCACTCTCTTCGCTCTGTTCGGGGCCCACGTCAACACGCCGCCGCCCTGGCCTTGGTTCTTCGGCCTAACTGTTTGCTGCCTCCCCGCTCTCTCTCGATGGCGCCGCACCGGCCAGAGCGCAGCCGGGTGGCCCTGGCTCGTCGCCTTGGCCGCTCTTGCGCTGGCGACGAGTGTCGGCGACCCGCTGACCGCCTCCCGACAAACACTCGGATACCTGGCTGCCGGCGTGGCGGCGGGCTTCCTCGGACTCGCCGCCTTGCGCGGTCAGGCGCCGAACGGCGAAGGCCGACGGCGAGCCCTTGCGGGCCTGCTCGCCGGGTGCGCGGGGCTTATCGTGGTCATCCTCCTGTGGCGCCAGGCAGGGTTTCGCATCGCGGCGCCCCTGGCCGACACCCATCCGCTGGTCATGTCCAACGCGTGGCAAGACAAGTTCTCGGAGAATTGGCTTCTGGCACTGTTCTGGGCCACGATAGCGGTCCTGCCGCCCCGATTCCTGGGCCCTAAGAGGCGATCGGTCGCTGTCGCCTCGTTGGTCGTCGGAGCTCTTCTTTTCAGCAGCACGCTCACCCTGAAGCTCGCGAGCCTCCTTTCCGCCGCGACCTTCTACCTCGCCTGTCACTGGCCGCAAGCGACCCGCCGCGGTCTGATCGTCGTCAGTGGAGTCGTTCTACTCGGCACACCGCTGATCGTCAAGGGCGCCTGGGAGGTCAGCCTGGCCAGCGCCGAAGGCCGGCAGGAGGAGGTCGATCGGCTGCGCCTGGCACGGCGGGCCGGCATCTGGGAGTATGCGCGCCAACTGGCCTGGCGAGAGCCATGGACCGGCGACGGGTTGGGCGCCAGCCGCCGACTACCCGGCGTCGACAGGCCTCTGGCTGATCTGATCGCTATCCCTCGAGGCTCTCTGGCAGCCGCCGTCGCCGGCAAGCCGGCACTCGCAGGAGGCCATCCCCACAACTTCGCTTTGCAGATCTGGCTCGATCTAGGGCCAGCGGGAGCGCTGCTCGCCGCAGGGCTGCTAGTGGCCACCCTCGGCGATGGCCGGCGAGGGGGCGAAAGCACAGCCGAAGCGGCACGCCTCGCCCTCTTTGTTGCAATCATCGCGTTTCTTTTCGCCAACTACCCGCTATGGAGTCCCCCGATCATCTGCCTACTGTTCTTCGCCGCCGGCGTCGCTTCGATCCGGCAAGGCGACTCGCCCCCGAGCGGCGACCGGCGATCAGTGACCGGCAGCCGGCGTTGCGGCCGGCTGGCCCCGTGGTGCCTGCTGACGCTCGCTATCGGCGCCCTTGGCGTCGAGGTGGCGCAGCGCTGGCGAACCGTCTTGCACTATCGACAGAGTCGTGTCTCGTTGCCCGCAGCCGGCGGCACGCTGCGGGTCGACGACTCCGAGCTGCGACTGATTCAGCGAGCGATCGGCGCAGTCGAGATCTTCCCTGGCAAAGAACCCGGTACCCTCGGCATCCAAGGCTGGGCGATCGATCCTCCAACGGAGGCCATCGATCACGGGATCGCCTTCTACGACGGTCTTCCCGCCGCGGTCTTCTGGCCGGGAAGGGCGACGCCAGCCCTGCACGCGACGACTTCGAAGGCAGACCTCGACACCCTCTTCGCCGGCTTCGAGAGTCGCATCCCCTGCCCGCCCCCCTGCCGCCCTGAGGCGGTCCGCGTCGTCGTCTTGACCCCAGACGGCGAAGCGTCCACGATCGAGACGTCTCAGACCGACCTGCGTTTCGCGATCGGCCCCACCGTTCGCCAATAGACCCACAGCAAGAA
>JBCCGX010001537.1:0-1995 GCA_039029035.1 Acidobacteriota bacterium
GACGGCGGCAAGTCGGGCTCCCACTACCGGAGCCACCGCGGCCATTCGGGTTTTCACATCAGCATCGGGCATCGCGGCCACTACGGCTTCGGTGGTTACTACGGCTACCGCGGTTACCGCGGCCGCTCCTATTCGCCCTACGCCTACTACGGGCCCCATCATCGCCACTACGGGCCCCACCACCCCTATCGTTACTACCCTTACCCCTACCGCTACAGTTATCGATACCGGAACTCCGACTTCGGCCGTCTCGACTTCAACGTCAAGCCCAAGAAGACGACCCAGGTCTTCATCGACGGCAATTACGTCGGCGTCGCCGGCAACTTCGACGGCTGGCCGGACCATCTGTGGCTGGAGCAAGACAGTTACGAGGTGATCCTCTACAACCCGGGCTACGAGACCGTTGTACGCCATGTCGAAGTCCAGCCGGGCGTGCGGATCGACATCCGCGAGACCATGCAGCCCGGCGAGTCGACGCCACCGGAAGAGCTGAGCACCGCGAAGGCGAAGGAAAAGAAGGCTCCAAGCTACCGCAGCGTTCCGCGCTATCGCGATCCATCACCTAGCCGCGAGGCTCCGCGCAGGGTGCCCCCGGCTGCGCCACCGGCAGCCCCTCAGGCGGCACCACCAGCTCCGACCGGGCCCGGTGTTCTGGATGCGCGTGGCGAACCGGCTCGGCTCGAGCTGTCGATCGCGCCCGGTGATGCGTCAGTCTATCTCGACGGCCACTTTCTCGGCGTCGCCGACGAGCTCGGCGAGCAAGGCGGCATCCTGGTCGACCCCGGCGAGCATGTCTTGGAGATCGTCCGCCCGGGCTACACGAGCCGCGAAGTCGAGTTCGATGCCAAACCGGGCAAGAAGCTCGATCTCGACGTCGAGCTGCAATCGAAGTCGTCGAAGGCAGGCTTCTCGGCCTAGATTCGCTGAATAACCTGCGGCGTCCCCTCGACGGGCGCCGCTTGGCTATCATTCAGCGCCATGGGTCTCGATGCGCGCGAACGTCGGGCCGTCGCGCGCTGGCGCCCACGGTCAACCTGGATCAACCGCCGACTCGCCTGGCTGGTCATTACCGGGTCGCAGTGGGTGATGACCCGCCGAAACCGGCTCGAGGTGGACGGCAAGGAGAGGCTCGATGCCTTGCAGGAGCGTGGCGATCGGGGGCTGCTGACCTACAGCAATCACGTCTCACGCCTCGACGACCCGCTGCTGATCTCGAACCTCGGCCTGGCCGACCTGCCCTACGACCGCATGCGCTGGGTCTCTGCCGACGCCCTCAAGCTGTTCGACACGACGCTCTCCGCCTACATCTTCTCGGCCGGCAAGTGTGTCCCGACCGTGCGCGGCGGCGGGCTGGACCAACCCGCACTGGAGTTCCTGAGCGACCGCCTTCAGCAGGGCGAATGGGTGCATATCTTTCCCGAAGGCGGAGCCAATCGCGATCCCGAGCCCCACCTACGCCAACCCTTCAAGGCCGGCATCGGGCGCCTGATCGATCAAGCGCGCCCCCTCACCCTGCCCTTCTTTCACCTCGGCATGGAGCACGTCGCGCCCCATCGCAAAGGGCCCCAGCGCGGCCATCGGGTCAAGGTCCTCTTCGGCGAAGCGACGGATTGCGACGACGCCTTTGTCGACGCCCTCGGCGGCGCCGCCGACGATCAGCGCGCCGACAGTCAGCGCACCCGGTGGGACGCGATCAGCCATTGGGCCTACGGCGTCTTGGCCGAGCTCGAAAGCCGGATCGAGGGTCACCGCAGCAGCGAGCGCTGACGGACTCGCGACGACGCCTGCTGCGCCGCGACCTACTGTGCCTCGACCTACTGTGCCTCGACCCCCGACCCCAGCTGGCAGATCGAGCCGGCGGCCTGTTGTTTGCTGCCACAGTCGGCCAGGGTCAGCTCTTCCGGCGGACTGTGGATCGTGCCGCTCCAGGTTCCATCCGGGCTGTAAGTGATGTCGAGGTAGCCGAAAGCCGGCAGCTTGCTGCCGCTCGACGTC
>JBCCGX010001538.1:0-1988 GCA_039029035.1 Acidobacteriota bacterium
AGCACCCACTATCGGGACTTCCATCACGACGACCTCTTTTCGCAGGTGGCTCTCGAAGTCGTCCAGCATCTGTTGGCGAGCCTCGGCCCTAGAGTCTGCAGGGCCATGACAAATCGACGGAGGAAGCACTTGCCAGCCTAGGTAACCGAAAACATCTTCGGCCAGCCCTTGGACTCGCTCACGATACTCGACAGCTTCGGCCTCGTCGGCAGCGCCACCGGTCGTGACCGAATACATAGCGGCCCTGGGGGACAGGGTTCTGGCTCGCCCATAGGCGAATCCGTAGGACAGCACTCGGTCGATCCAGCCTTTGAGAATGGCTGGATAGCTGCCCCACCAGATCGGGAACTGCAGAATCGTGAGGTCAGACCAGAGCACTCTTTCTTGCTCGCGGCGAATTTCGCAGACAAAGCCGCCATGCTTCGCGTGATCGAGTTGGGCGCTCGCAAGTTGCCAGGAACCAGCCCTTTGCGGCTGCTCGAAGTCTCCTGGCCCGGCTGAAGCTGCGAAGCCGTCTTGATAGAGGTCAGAGCACTGCACTTCATGGCCTTCACCCTGAAGAGTTTCGACCGCAAGGCACCTCAGAGCAAAGTTGAATGAGCGAGTCTCTGGATGCGCAGTGACAACGTGTACCTTCATCTGATGGCCCTCGGCCGCGTTTCTATCCGGTTACAAAGCAGCCGGCAACTCTCGAGAACTTATCGAGCTCCCTTCCGTAGATATATCGCGACGCGTAATATCATGTGGCGAAATATCTGGAGAGCACCGACGTGAGGGGATTCAAACGATGTTCAGTGCAGACCTGAAACGCGGCAGCATGGAGCTGCTCATCCTCGCCGTCCTGGATGGCCCACCCCGTCACGGCTACGAGATCGGGAAGTCTCTCGAAGCGAAGTCGGAAGGCAAGCTGGAGTTCAAGGCCTCGACACTCTACTCCGTTCTCTACCGCATGGAGAAGCGGCGGTGGATCAAGGGGCGATGGGTGGAGAAAGAGGGCGAGAGACGTCGCTGCCGCTACGCCTTGACCGCCGAGGGCCGCAAGGCGCTCGCCCAACAGCGTTCCGATTGGCGCTCCTTCGTGGACACGGTAGACCTCGTAGTCGAGGGCGGTCATGCCTGAGTGGGCACCGCTCCTGCGTCGCGCACTGCGCAAGTCGGCGACGGACGGCGCCAGCGACGAGAGAGTGATCGGCGAGCTCTCGGACCACCTCGAGGACGTCTACCAGGACGCGCTGCTTGCGGGCAGCTCGCCGGCCGAGGCCGAGAGGGTCGCCCGAGAGGCCCTCGGCGATCCTCAGGCCGCGGCCGAGGCACTGGCACAACCCAAGAAGGAGAACCTGTCCGAACGAGAATCACGCTGGGCGGAGCGTCGCCAAGAGCCGGCGCGACAGGGCGGCAGCCGCGTCACCTCTCTTCTCACAGGCCTGGCGCACGACCTCCGGCTGGGAGTCCGCGGTCTTGCGCGACGACCTCTCTTTGCCTTGACTGTGATCACCGTTCTGTCTCTCGGCATCGGCGCCACCGCCGCGATCTTTACCCTCATCGACGCGATCCTCCTGGCGCCGCTACCGTTCGAGAACCAGGAGCGCCTGGTGAGCCTGCACCACACCGCTCCGGCCGTGGGGTTCGACGACGCGGGCCAGTGCGCGGCCTGGCACACGCTGTACGAGGAGAGCAGCACGACGCTCGACCATGTCGGCATGTTCTCGTCCGAGCTGGTCTCGGCGCACGGGAAGGGTAGGCCAGAGGCACTGCGTGCTCTGCGCACGACGCACGGTACACTGCGGGCCCTCGAACTGCCCCCGGTCGTAGGGCGCACGTTGGATCCCGCCGATGAGGCGCCCGGCGCGGCGAAGGTCGCCCTCTTGAGCTACGACTACTGGCAGAGCCGCTTCGCTGGCGCGCCCTCTGCAGTCGGTCAGCAGCTCAGGATCGACGGCGCGACCCATGAGATCGTCGGCGTTGCACCGCCCCAGCTCCAGAGCCTC
>JBCCGX010001539.1:0-1985 GCA_039029035.1 Acidobacteriota bacterium
CCCTCCGCCACCAGCACGGCGTAGCCCATGCGCTCGGCCTCTTCCTGCAGATCCTGGATCGAGCACAGACCGCATTTTTTGCATAACAGGCCGAGCTCGTCGAACGGCGCCGGGCAATGTTCTTCGATGCGCAGGCACTTGGGCAGCAGCAACAGGCGCCGCTCGTAGGGCACCGACGCCAGAGGCTCGCGCCACAGCTCGTTGTTGATCGCCAGTGCCAGATACTCGGTGTGGGCCGGATCGAGCTCGTGAGCAGCACAGAGATCGAGCGCCAAGTCGCGCAGCTCGTCCATGGGGACCGGCGGCACGAGGCTGAGGGTCTCGACATAGGCCTTGACGGCGTCGCGCGCGACGGCACGAGCTTCCGCCGTGGGCGGGATGTTCGACTGGACGGGGCGTTCGGGGCGAGCGGGCATCACCCGCGGCAGGCCAACGATGTTCAGGGGCATCTCAGCTCTCCGTCTTTTTGGCCTCGCGGCGAGCCGCCGCGTTGGCCTGGATCTGTTCCGCGCTGGGCAGTTGCTCCAGCACGTCGTCGGGGATGTCCAGCTGGTCCTTCAGTTTTTTCAAACAGCGCTGGCGCTCTTTGAGCGCCCGTTCGTCGTCGCGCTCGCGCGAGAAGCGTGACTTGGCGCGCTCACTGCGCTTCTTCAGCAGCGAGTAGATGTCGCCGCCCAGGAGGGAGGAGACGTCGACTTTCATCTTCTCGCGCTCGACGTCTTTGGCCTGCACGACATCGCCGTTGATCGGCCCGTGCCGATACTTGGGGAAGAGGATGGCGACCTCGGGGCAAACCCGCGAGCAGGCCGGGCAGTTGGTCTTGCAGCGATCCGGATGGGCGACGTCGATCTGCTGGCCGTCGTCGACGTCGTAGACACCGAACAGGCAGAAGCTCATGCACTGCATGCAGTTGGTGCAGCGGTCGTAGTCGATGACTGGGAACCAGGGCTTCCAGCCACCGCTGGTGTGGCTCTGCCCCGCGTTGCGCGCGAGCTCGAGAACGCCCGGCGCATCGAGCCCGCCGACGCCAACGCCGCGACCGGGCACGTCACCGGAAAGCGGTAGCTCTTCGCCGGCCGCCGCCTCGTCGCGCAGCACCAGCAGCGGATCGTCGTCGAGCGGCGCCACCCCACCGGACTCACCGGCGGCGGTCACCTGCACACCGCCTTCGAGCAGCGTCTGCAAGAGGGTGCCGCGGCGCTCGCCATCAGCTTCGAGCACCACCCGCAGGCGCGGCTCGGCGAGGGGACCTTCGAGTGTCGGCAGACTCATGCCACGTTCTCCTCTCGGGACGACGCCGGGAGGACTTTTCCAAGGATCGCCTCGGGGCTCTCCTGGCGCATGTTGTGAATCGTGACGCCGTCCTCGGGTAGCGGCGCCTCGGCGGCGTGGAAGAGCCAGCGCACCGCCCGTGGGTAGCAGGCCACCAGCTCGACGCCGTCGCTAGCCGCCAGCCGGGCCAGGGACGGATCGCGCCGCGCCGCCAGCTCGCAGAGATCGGGCACCGCATCGAAGGCGACGCCGGACTCGGCGAGACCTTCCAGCACCTCAGCCTTGACCTCCTCGTCCACCACACGGGCGAAGGCACAGTGGCAGTAGAGGATGCGACGCGGGTTCGGTTCGTTGTCAGAAGAGCTTGCTGTTGCCATGGATTCTCTCCAGGTTGCTGGCTTCGGGGCGACCGTTCAGGCGGTGCACAGGCGGTGGGTCGGTTCGGGCTGTCCCGGCGCGAAATGCTCGACATGCTCCAGGCGGAGCTCGCTGCGCTGGGCGATCTCGTCGGTGAGGGTCGCCGCCAGCAGCTCGGACTCGGCTTCGGCCCGCAGGTTGACCACCAGCTGACCGTCGCGGACCGGGGCCTGCAGGCGCTCCGAGAGCTCCGGCACCAGGTCCCGATCGACCAGGTTGATCAACGCCAGATCTCCGGGACCGGACGACGGCGCCAGGGTCATCTTGAGGTGCGCCACTTCAGCCCCCGAGCCTTC
>JBCCGX010001540.1:0-1980 GCA_039029035.1 Acidobacteriota bacterium
ACCGTGCCCCATGTGCCCATGCTGGTTCAGGCCTTCGCCATGGTCGCTGGTCACCACGGCCAACGTCTGCTCGGTGATCTCCTGGCGCTCGATAGCCGCCAGGAGGCGGCCCAGCTGCTGGTCGGCGAAGGCGATCTCTTCGTCGTACCGAGCGATGGCAATTGCCAAATCCGTGGCGCCCTCTGGCACCGGGAACCGGCCTTCGAAGGCGGGCGGAGGGGAGTAGGGACTGTGCGGGTCGAAGTAGTGGACCCAGAGAAAGAAGGGACGATCCCGCGGGCGCCGCTCGAGCCAGGCCAGGGCCAGGTCAGTGGTCTCGTCGGCCCTGCGGTCAAAACCTTCGACGCCTTTCCATTGGTGCCGATCGACGGTCTCTCGGTTGATCTCGAACTCGCTCTCGTAGGTTCCGAAACCTTGCCCGAGCCCATATCGCGGCTTCAGCACCAAGGAGCTCACCACGGCGCCGGTCGTGTAGCGAGCCTGTTGCAGAACTTCGGCCAGGGTGGTCTGATCCTGGGCCAGGATCAGACCATTCCTCACCACACCGTGGCTGATCGGGTATCGGCCCGTGAAGATCGACGCGTGAGCCGGCGCCGTGGTGGACATCGGAGCATAGGCCGGCCCCAGAATCGCGCCCTCACGCGCCAGATCATCGAGAACGGGCGTGGTCTCTCTCTCGTATCCGTAGATCGAGCAGTGATCGGCGCGAAGGGTGTCGACCGTCACCAGCAAGAGGTTTGGGGGCGGTTCCAGCCGGCATCCGAGACCGGTAAAACAGCATCCCAGAAGGCCTAGAGCTGCCAACTGGCGCAGCCTCCTGCGAAATCTGGTGGCCGGTAACCTCCAAATCTGAGGGGCTTCGAGGATTTCTTGGTACGACAGCCCTTCCCGCCGATCCGACAACGGCAGCGACTCCCCTACTCCGCGATCTCCAACCAGCGGAACCAGATGGGATGCTCCTCCTTGTACCACCCCAGCGCTTCTCGGATCAGGCGTTTCTTGTCCGGTGCCAGGACGGCGTCGTCAATGCGATCGAGATGGAGACACATGCGGTCGTCGGAGAGGTAATCGAGGCCGCCGGAGCAGAGGGTTTGGAGCTCGTTACGCAGGCGGCCGGAGTCGGAGACTTTGACTGGCCGAGTGCGGTAGTCCTGGCCGGCGTAGAAGCGATCGAGCAGGGGTGAGAAGACGAGGCGGCTCTCGTCGAAGGTCTCCTGCAGGCGCAGGGTCAGGGCGACCTGGCGTAGCCCTTGGCTGGTGGCAGCGCGCACGGTGACTCGGTAGGCCTCGTCGCCGAGGGCTTCGACGCCGGCGGCGCTGGAATAGGGATCGGGCTGGATGAAGCCGTCGAGGGTCAGGCCACGCCACTGTTTGCGCGGAAAGAAGTCGTCGATGGTCAGGGCCTTGCGGTCGCAGGGCATGCCGGCCTCGCGGGCGGCCTCGATCGAGTCGCGGTAAGCCTTCACAGTGGCGTCCGAAGGCTTCTCGCCCGCGACCCGGGCGAGATCTTCGGCGAAGCTCTCGGCCTCGGCATCGAGGCGCATGACGTCGCGCTCGCGCTCGCTGGGGAGCTGAAAGGTGGACGAGAACAAGCTCAAAGACGTCGCCGAGTCGAGCACCGGATCGAGGCCGGCGGCTTGGATCGCTTCGGCCGAGGCAGCGTAGCCATCGCACAGGAAAAGATGCTGCTGGCCCGCCTCGTCGGTGTGCGCGCCGACGCTGTAGACCGCGGCGTAAGTGCCCGAGTCGGTGAACATCGGCCCGCCGCCGGGTAGCGCCCAATCGTTCTCCACCACGTGCGCCCCGAGCTCACGCCACTCGGCCCACAGGCCGGCAAGTCGCGCCTCGCGCGAGCTGCCGCCGAGGGTCCAGACATGGACCCGCTCCGGGGTCACCTCCGGGTAGGCGCGGCGAATCACCTCCATCACTTTGCTGCGCGGCGTGTGGTAATTGATCAGGATCGAATCGTCCGCCGCATGC
>JBCCGX010001541.1:0-1979 GCA_039029035.1 Acidobacteriota bacterium
CTTGTAGTTGGGGGTGGGGAACTTCATCTTCAGGTCGGCCCGCGAGCGCTGCTCGCGCACGAAGCATTCGCCGATCCGAGTCTTGACCTCGTCGTCTTCGACGACGATGTAGTGCCAGGGTTGGGCGTTGGCACCGGACGGACCGTGGCGGGCCGCCTCGAGGATCATCTCGTAATGCTCGCGCGGAATCTCGCACGGTGCGAAGGCGCGGCTCGTCTTGCGGTTGGCGACGACATCCATCAAGGCCTGGTAACGTGTGGCGCCTGCCGGATCGATGGCACTCGATTCGGTTTGCTCTCGACTCATCTCGGGCCTGCCTTTCTGTGGTGGAACTTTGTCTAGTGTATCGCGCCCATCTGAGCTGGCATCGAGGCCAGCCTTGACCCCCGCCGAGCCCAGGGTTAACCTCCGAAGCGTTGCTTCCAACAGGTGCCCGCCAACACCGTGAGCTTCTACGACATCAGGATTCTCTACCTGCGGGAGCTACGCTCGGCCCTGCGGGAGCGCGGCATCCTGGTCAACAGCATCCTGATCCCCCTGTTTCTCTATCCGGTGATGCTGTGGCTGATGCTGACCGGGCTGTCTTTTGTGCGCGGCCAGCAGGAGCGCTTCGTGTCGCGGATCGCCCTCGTCGACCTGCCGTCGGCGCATGAGGACCTACGACAGACGTTCGCCGACGACGAGTCGATCGAGCTGGTGGAGGCGTCACCGGATTGGCAGGAGGCCATCGCTGCCGGCGATCTCGACGCGGTGGCGGAGTTTCTGCCGCCGGGGACCGATGCTGCCGCCCTCGAAGGCAACTTCCTCTTGCGCCTCGGCTTCGACGCCTCGAAAGACCGCAGTCAGAAGGCGCGTCAGCGCGTCAACGAGGCGCTCGACGACTACCGGGAAGCCTGGCTCGAGCGCTCGTCTGAGACCTTCGGCCTGGGCTTGCCGGAATGGCAGCGCTTCCGCATCGAGCGTTTCAATGTCGCCACCGGCAGCGAGATGGGGGCCTTCATCTTGGGCATCTTCGTGCCGCTCTTGATGGTCATCATGATCGCCCTGGGCTGTTTCTACCCGGCGGTGGACGCCACTGCCGGTGAACGCGAGCGTTCTACCTGGGAGACCCTGATGACCGTCTCGGCGTCGCGCACCAGCGTGGTGGTCGCCAAATACCTCTACGTCGCGACCCTGGGCGGGCTCGCCGGCTTGCTCAATCTGGTCGCCCTGACCGTGACCATGCGCTCGATCCTGGCGCCGATGCTGAGCGATACCAGCACGCTCGATTTCCAGCTGCCGTTGACCGCGATGCCGCTGTTGGCCCTCTCCGCCGTGTTGTTGGCGATGTTCATCGCCGCCGGCATGATGATCCTGGCAGCCTTCGCCCGAACCTTCAAAGAGGGGCAATCGATGGTCGGACCGCTCTACATGCTGTGTATCCTGCCGACCATCCTGGTACAGTCTCCAGACCTGGAGCTGACGCCGAAGATGGCACTGGTGCCGATCGCCAACGTCGTGCTGATGTTTCGCGAGCTGATCGGCGGGATCTACAAATGGCCGTTGATCGGCCTGACGCTGCTGGCGCAAGCGGCCATCGTCGCCCTCTGTCTGGCACTGGCGCGTTACGTACTGAGCTTCGAGGATATCCTTCTGGGCTCGTTCAACGGCAGCTTCGGCAAGTTCTTCAAGAGCCGCATCCTAAGACGGAGTGGCTCGCCGGAGGTGGCGTCATGAGCCAGGAATCGTCCGCCACCGCCACCGAAGCGCCGGCTCGGGTGGTCGTCGAGGGCCTGTCGAAGGTGTTCTTTGACGAGGGCCGCGGCGAGGTGCAAGCCGTCGCCGGCATCGATTTCCACTGCCTGGAAGGCGAGATCTTCGGCCTGTTGGGCGCCAATGGCGCCGGCAAGACCACCACCCTGCGCATGCTGTCGACCATCCTCGAGCCCAGCGGTGGCCGCGCCACGGTGATGGGGCACGAGGTGCGCAGTGAGCCCGAA
>JBCCGX010001542.1:0-1971 GCA_039029035.1 Acidobacteriota bacterium
GCAGGCTCCCCCCACCAGATCAAGGCGAAGAACAGAAGGGCGTTTCGCATGGGATCGAGCCCGACTTCGCCGACTGAGTTGATGGATGGGCTGTGTTCAGCGGCCAGACAGTGGTCGGCAGACGGGCAGTGTCAGCAGACAGGCTGTGTTCAGCGGGCAGTGTGTCAGCAGACAGGCTGTGTTCAGCGGGCAGACTGTGTTCAGCAGACAGGCTGTGTTCAGCGGGCAGACAGTGTTCAGCGGGCAGACAGTGGCGGAGGGAGTGGGATTCGAACCCACGGACCGCGTGAACGGTCAACGGTTTTCAAGACCGCCGCTTTCGACCTCTCAGCCATCCCTCCGGCGGTGCTCTGCACCCAGAGCTTACTCTGAAGCCTCGATTCGCTCCAAGCCTCCGGTGTAGGAGCGGAGGGCTTCGGGGATCACCACCGAGCCGTCGGCTTGCTGGTAGTTCTCCAGGATGGCGATGAGGGTTCGGCCGATGGCGAGGCCGGAGCCGTTCAGGGTGTGGAGTAGTTGGGCCTTGCCGCCGCCTGAGGGGCGGAAGCGAAGGTTGGCACGGCGGGCCTGGAAGTCGGTGCAGTTGGAGCAGGACGAGATCTCGCGGTAGCGCTGCTGGCCGGGGAGCCACACCTCGAGGTCGTAGGTTTTGGCGGCAGAGAAGCCCATGTCGCCGGAGGAGAGACAAACCACCTGGTAGGGCAGCTCCAAGAGCTGCAAGACGCGCTCGGCGTGGCTGGTGAGCTCTTCGAGGGCGTCGAAGCTCTTTTCAGGGTGGGCGAGCTGGACGAGCTCGACCTTGTTGAACTGATGTTGGCGGATCAATCCACGGACGTCCTGGCCATAGGAGCCGGCTTCGGCGCGAAAGCACGGGGTGAAGGCCGCGTAGCGCACCGGCAGCTGCGCTTCGTCCAAGATCTCGCCACGGTGCAGGTTGGTCAGCGGAACCTCGGCGGTCGGGATCAGGAAAAGGTCGTGGTCGTGGATCTTGAAGGCGTCGTCTTCGAACTTCGGCAGTTGGCCGGTGCCGAACATCGCGTCGCGCTGGACCATGAACGGCGGTAGCACCTCTTTGTAGCCGTGCTCGCCGGTCTGCAGATCGAGCATGAAGTTGATCAAGGCGCGCTCGAGACGCGCGCCGGCGCCGAAGTAGGCGGTGAAGCGAGCGCCTGAGAGCTTGGCGCCGCGCTCGAAATCAAGAATGCCGAGGGCCGGGCCGAGATCCCAATGGGCCTGGGGCTCGAAATCGAACGCCCGCGGCTCGCCGACTTTGCGCTCGCAGCGGTTATCTTCTTCACTGGCACCTTCGGGCACGGACTCGTGCGCGACGTTGGGGAAGCTCGCCTCGGCATCGCTCAGCTCGGTGTCGATCTGCGCCAGTCGCGAATCGAGCTCCTCTACCCGCGCCTTGCTCTGGGAGACGGCAGCGATCTGCTCCGAGGCGTCGCCGCCCTCCCGCTTGATGCGGCCGATCTCGCGGCTCGCTTCATTGCGTCGCCGCTTGAGGTCCTCGATCTCCACCAGGCCGGCGCGGCGCTCGGCGTCGAGCCGCTGCCAGCTCTCGAGCTGGGCAGGATCGACGCCGCGGCGGCGCAAAAGCTCGGCGGTGCGTCCGGTGTCGTCGCGTAGGAGTGCTCTCGCCAACATAGTCGGCGGAGTGTATCGTACGCTCGCTGCGAGATCGAACTAAACTAAGGCCTTACCGACCCGCCGTATCGTCTTTCCGCGACCTATGAAGCCGATCCAGTCTGCTGTCTCATGACGCAATTCGCGCTGCCTGCGCTCCGGCGAGTCGCCATACCCGTGGCGACCTTCCTGGCGCTGGCGGCCTTCACCTGGACGCAGTTCGATCCGGCCGGCCGATCCGAGAGCACTTTTCTCACTCTCCTGACCTCGTCCCTTCTGGCGGTGATCGTCGCGCTCGATGCTCGAGCGAAGACGGTCAGCTCACTTTCGATCCCGGCCGCGACC
>JBCCGX010001543.1:0-1969 GCA_039029035.1 Acidobacteriota bacterium
GGGCGAGGCTTTGGGTTCTCGCGTCGGGGGTTCGTAGGGGTTCAGGCCGAGGATTTGCTGGACACCCGCGACCGGATTGCCCTCGTGTTTGGCCTTACCTTCGTCTTGAATCTCAACGATCAGCTCAGCGACCTTCTGCCGGTAGGCTTCGGGCTCGAGGTGGCGGTAGGTGGGCAGAGGAGAGAGCTCGATCTGGTACTTCGTAGCGAAGTCGTAGGCGCCGATGTCTTCGCCACGGTTGCGTGCGGCATTCTCTTGGGTCTTGTTGAACCAGGTGCCTCTTAGCGGCTTACCTCGCAGCAGCGGGCCAGCCGCATGGACGCCAGGCCACTGGAGTGGTGACTCGACCAGGCCTTCCTTTACACCATGGCTGAGCGCGTACTTCAGCCGAGCCCATTGCGCTTCGGGCTCGTCGCTGACGCGGATCGAGTCGTAGCGTCGATGCCAAAAAGCACCCTCCCACTGGCGCAGCTTGCCAATTTTTCGCGAGGTGTTGCCAGCGAAGTGGAACATGAAGCGGCTGAGCTCTTGTTGGTCGTAGACAGCTGCCAAGAGATGATAGTGGTTGCTGGTGAAGACGCAGGCGCAGAGCTCAATCGGCGAGTAGTCCATGGCGCGGCCGAGCAGGCCGACGATGAGCTCGTTGAAACGCTTCGGGTTGGGTCCCGGGACGAGAAGGGCGCGGGCGCCAATCGTCCGCCCGGTGATCTCGACGAGGGTTCCTTGCGCAGTCGGTGGGATACTGCGAGGGGATCTTCCCATCTGGTTCTCCATTTCGGCGGTGCCGACGCTCGGTCGGACCGGAATGGCCCGGCAGCGAGCGCCGGCGTCCTCTTGCCGGGTCTCAATGAGACCTAGACGGAAAGCCGGCTTGCGATTTGCCACTCGTAACGAAGAAAAATCCGAGTCCGGCAGTTCTTGCGGAAAGCCGGCGACAGCAACAATGAGTGCCAGGCAACTTTGGGGCTGCCGGCGACGGTAGCAATAAGTGGCAGGTAGCTTTTCGCGGCGCTTTCTAGCTGGCAAACAACGGGTGCCAGGCAGCTTCTAGCAGTGCCAGGCAGCTTTCAGCAGTCGATGACAACCAGGTATCAGGTGAGCCGCCGCAGGATCGCCACGCAGCGGTCGCGGTAGCCGTGGCCGAAGAGGTTGAGGTGATTGAGCAGGTGGTAGAGCTGGTAGAGATCGAGCCGTTCTCTTGATCCGGGTGCTAGCGGCCAGGCTTCCTCGTAGGCGGAGTAGAAGCGGGCATTGAAACCGCCGAAGAGCTCGGTCATGGCGAGGTCGGCCTCACGGCGCCCGTAATAAGCCGCCGGATCGATCAGCACCGGCTCGCCGTGCTCGTCGCTCATGAAGTTGCCGCTCCACAGATCGCCGTGCAGTAAGCAGGGAGGTTCGTCCGGCTCGTCGATCAAGCCATCGAGTCGCGCCAGGAGGCGGTCGCCGAGGCGATCGAGGGTAGGGTCTGAGAGGCCGTTGCGCCGCGCCAGCTCGAGCTGGAAGCCGAGGCGATGGTGACGCCAGAACTCACACCAATCGTCGTCCCAGGCGTTCGGCTGCGGCGTGGCGCCAATGAAGTTGTCGTGCGCGAAGCCGAAG
Source organism: Acidobacteriota bacterium (assembly GCA_039029035.1). GTDB lineage: Bacteria > Acidobacteriota > Thermoanaerobaculia > Multivoradales > J023 > JAAELT01. Next base: position 1,600 of record JBCCGX010001543.1, read on the forward strand.
CGTCGCGTGTCGGCCGACACCCGCTCGCTGTTGGCTCGGTGGAGCGCGGCGAATCGTCGACCGAAGGTCTCCCAGAAGCCGCGGCCGGGCGAGCCGGTATCGATGGCTTCGGCGACGAGAAAGGCCGGGACAGCGGCCTCGCCGGTGCCGGTTCCCAGAGGCCGCGGTACGCGGATCGTCTCCGTGGCCGCCAGAGCTTCCAGCCCTTCCGCCTCGCGTTCGAACAGGGCCGGCGGAGCGGCCGGATTCGATTTGACGAAGAAGCACCGGCCGTCACCCGTCCGGACGACGTTGGCCTGGTGGATACAGCCGCCGCTAGCGGCACGGGTCGCGCTGATCTCGGTTGGCTCGCCGGTCACGTGGGCGATGA
>JBCCGX010001544.1:0-1965 GCA_039029035.1 Acidobacteriota bacterium
GACTGGCCGATCGGCTACGACGACCTGGAGAGCTATTACTGTGACGCCGAAGAGCTGATGCGCGTCGCCGGGCCTTCGGACCGCTCGCCCTTCCCGCGCAGCCGCCCCTACCCACAGCCGCCACACACCCTGAGCCGGCCGGAGGAGATCCTCGCCGAGGCGATGCCGGAAGCGTTCTTTCCCATGCCGACCGCCCGACCGACACGCAACGTGGCCGGCGGACGTCCGGCCTGTTGCGCCGCCGGGGTCTGCAGCCATTGCCCGATCGATTCGAAGTTCACCATCTCCAACGGCCTGTCCGGGCCACTCCACGACTCGCGAGTCGAGCTCGAGCTCGGGGCCGAAGTCCTGGCGGTCGAAACCCGGGGCGGGCGCGCCACCGGCGTCGTCTTTCGCCAGGCGGGCGCCGAGCACACGGCCACAGGCGAGCTCGTGGTGCTCGGGGCGAACGGTTTGTTCAACCCGGCGATCCTCCTGCGCTCCGGACTCGACGGCCCTCAGGTCGGTCGCGGCCTGGTCGAGCAGACCTCGCAGCGCTGCGTGGTCGACCTTGACGGAGTCGATGGCTTCCAGGGCAGCAGCAGCCTCACCGGCCACGGCTACCTGTTCTACGACGGACCCCATCGCGCCCGCCATGCGGGCTGCCTGGTGGAAACTTCGAGCATCCCTTCTCTGCGCCAAGAACGCGGCAAATGGCGTCAACGGTTGGTCTTCAAGCTGATCTTCGAGGACCTACGCCAGGAAGAGCACAACCGGGTCGAGCTGACCGACGACGGCCGTCCCGCGACGGTCTTCACCGACCATTCGGTCTACAGCCGCGACGGTCTGGCCGCGATCACCCGCCGGCTCGACGAGCTCCTCGCTCCTCTGCCGGTCGAACGTGTCCGGTTTTCCCAGCCGGCCGATACCGAGGCCCATGTCCTCGGCACGACCGTCATGGGCGCTGATCCGGCGACCAGCGTGGTCGACGCCCTCTGCCTGCACCATCAAATCCGCAACTTACTGGTCCTTGGCGGTGGCACCTTCCCCACCGCCGCGCCGGCCAATCCCACCCTCACCATCTGCGCTCTCGCCCTCCGGTCGGCGCGCGAGCTCTTCGCCTGAGGACCCCACCCATGCCATCCACCCGCCGACGATTCGTGAGCTGGGCCATCTACAGTGCTGGTGCGGCAACCTTCGGTACCGTGTGGCTGCGGCGCCATCAACGCCTGGATGCCGTGGCGGAGCGCTTCGAGGCCTTCTTCCATTACCTCGACCTCGACCGGGCCGGGCTCGATCGGTTCCTGGCCGACTACGAATCGGAGATCGGGGTACTCACCGATTGGATCGGTCGACCCGTAGAGCCTCTTCCTTTCATGAAGTTTCTCGAGTCAACCGACTTCTTCCCCAACGGCGCCGACGAAAACCGCGCGGTGCGCTACATCATGCTGCGCGACCCGTACGTCAACCCCTGCTTCAATCCCTTCTCCGCCTGAAACGACGAATGAGCAGCAAGACGTTCCACGGCTGGCGAATCGTCGGCCTCGCTTCGATGTTGATCGGCGCCAGCTTGATCTATGTCGCCAGCCGCTATGGCTGGGGCGAAGACGGGCTGCGGGGTGTGATTCGGGTGACGGCACGAACCTCCTTTTTGTTCTTCCTGGCAGCCTTCTCGGCCTCGTCGCTGGCTCTGTTCCTGCCCTCGCCGTGGACCCGGTGGCAGCTGACGAACCGGCGCTACCTCGGGATCGCGTTCGCCATCTCGCACCTGATCCACGGTGCGGCGATCATCACCCTGGCGGTCCGTACCGGTGGCGGGTCCCTGACAGCCCGCGTGATCGGTCTCTCCGGCGCCGGTGTGCTCTACGCCTTTATCCTCTTCATGCTGGTGACTTCCTTCGACCGACCGACAGCCTGGGTGGGACCGCGCGTGTGGAAGTCCGTGCATACGATCGGTAGCTACCTGATCTTCCTCACCTTCCTCGC
>JBCCGX010001545.1:0-1965 GCA_039029035.1 Acidobacteriota bacterium
CAGCGCTTCGGCCTGGATCGACCAATGGCTCGCATGCCAGGTGACCGTGCCGTCGCGCATCAGAAGTGCCTGGGGCGACTCGTGCTTCACGCCGGTGCGCTGGGCAATCTCATTAGAGACGTCGCGGGCGTTCTGGATCTCAATCAGAGTATAGATCGCCTCGCCGTCCGCCGACTGGTCTGCGAGAAAAGTCTCGTACTGACGAAAGCCAGCGCTGGAGATCGGGCATGTCAGGCTATGTTTGAAGAAGATCACCGGCTTGTCGTGCGACTGGGCGATCAGATCGTCGATCTCGGACACGGATCGAATGTGGGCGTAGTCGGCCATCGGTCACCTCCTGGTCAAGGTCTCGAGTAGGCGGAGTCTATACGCGTCACGCTTCCCCTTCACCCTGGATCTTCGATACTCTCCCCGAGCAGCCTGGGCAGATCGCAGCTGCCCACTCCGACTCGAACTGCTGGAAGAGCTCGATCATGCGCCATCTCTCAATCATGCGCCTCCTTTCCTTCATCCTGGCCCCGATCCTGATCCTGGTCATCGCTTGCAGTGGCGAAGAGCCCGCAGCGGAGACCGCGACACCACCCGACCAGGCTCCGGAACCGGCGCCCCCAGCACCCCCGGCGAATGATGCGTCGGCCGGGTTGCAACCTATCTCGTCTCGCGATCGCACCCCGGGTGACTCGGACATCGTCGCTCCGGGTGCCATCTTCACTCTGCCGGCGGGATGGATCTCGGAGCAGCCGAGCTCGAGCATGCGGCTGGCCCAGGCCAAGATCCCCGGCGCGGCTGGCGAAGGGCAGTTGACGGTCTTCTACTTCGGCGCCGGCGGCGGGGGTGGCGTCGACGCCAACATCCAGCGCTGGGTCGGCCAGGTAGAGCCCGATCTCGCCAGCGAGCCGACGCGTGAGACGTTCGAAGTCGGCGCCCTCCGCGTCACCTGGGTCGACGTCGCCGGAACGATCAAGCCGAGCACTATGGGCACCGGGCCGACGACACCACAGCCCGGTTCGAGGCTTCTAGGTGGCATCGTCGAGGGCGCTCAGGGCCCTTGGTACTTCAAGGCTACCGGCCCGACCGAGACCTTGCTCGCCCAGCGCGAGGCCTTCCTCGGTATGTTGCGCAGCGCCCAGCCCCATGGCTGAGGCGCAACGCCTTCGGCCGACCCGCTCGACGGCCCTCGCGCCGCGCTCCTCGACGGCGGCCTGGTCGACACCGACCCGAGCCACGGCCCTCACACTGCTCGCTCTGACGACGGTCTGGGCAACACAGACCCGAGCCGACGAAGCGCCGGCCGTCGCTGGCACCGCGACCGAGATCGCGGCCGACGAGATCACCCTCGAGCTCATCATGTCCGATCCCGATTGGATCGGCGCCACGCCGGCCAATCCCTATTGGGCGGATGACGGCCAAGCGATCTACTTCGACCGCAAGCAACCGGGAGAACGGGTGCAAGACCGGGTGCGCCTCGACCTCAAAGGCGGCGAGCAGACAGTGATCGAAGATGCCGAGCGCGGCGTGACCGACGTCAGCGGGGGCGTTCTGAGCCGCGATCGCCAGCGCAAGGTCTATGCACGGCACGGTGATATCTACGTCAAAGATCTGGCAAGCGGCGAGATCCGCCAGCTCACTCGTTCCTCCGCCGAAGAAACCGAGCCGCGCTTTCTGGTCGATGACCGTAGTGTGTTTTTTCGTCGCGGCAATGGTCTCTTCGTACGCGACGCAGCAACGGCCCTCGAGATCCAGTGGGTGGATCTCCGATTGACTGAGGATCCGGCCGAGAAGGACGAAAACGACGACTTTCTATCGCGCCAGCAGCTACGCCTATTCGACTACCTGCAGCAGCAAAAGCACGACCGCGAGACGGCGCGCGCGCGCGCCGAAGCAGAGCGGGCCGCGGACCCTACCCGGCCCCGGCCGCCGTTCTATCTCGGTGACGAGATCGAGATCCAACAAGCTCACTTGTCG
>JBCCGX010001546.1:0-1960 GCA_039029035.1 Acidobacteriota bacterium
AACACCGGTGGCCTTCTGCAGAGTTTCGAAGCGCATTTCGGCGCCGACAACAGCGGCCGTTTCGAGCACCTGGCGCAGCCCTTTGCTCAGCCCTTGCAGGCGGGTGCGCACCAGGTTGGCTACGGTCTCGGGAAGGGCGACATCGTCCAGGGGCTGACAGCGCCAGCCGTCCTGCCAGTCGATCGCGCCGGTGGCCAGGAGATGGCGCGTGACCTCTACCAGGCAATAGGGATTGGCACCGGTGACGGTGGCCAGGCGTTTCAGATCCCGCGGGTGGATGTGAAGGCCGCCGAAACCTTGGTGCAGCCAGGTCCGGATCTCCCCCTCGGCGAAGTGGCCGACCGCCAGCTGGGCGTGGGCGCGTCGCGCGCCGAGACGCAGGATCCAGCTCGCCAGCTCAGTGCCGGATTCCGGCCGCGTGTCGCTCTCCCGGGCCGTGACCACCACCAGAGTGCGGCGATGACCGAGGGAACGTTGCAGGTGGTCGATCAGCTCGAGGTCGGCGCTGGTCGCCCACTGGATGTCGTCGAGAGCCAGGATCATTGGCCCCTGCTCGGCGCGGGCGGCAAAAGCCTCGGTGACGGCGGTGAAGAAACGCCACCGACCGCTGTCGGCATCCAGGCGCCCCGCCGCTGCGGCTTCGGTCGCGATGCGGATGCGACGATCGTCGGCCTGCCCTTTGCTGCCTTCGCGCAGAATGTTGATGAAGCTCTCGTAGGGCGGCCGGCGACTGCCACCGTAGTCGAAGAAGCGACCCCAGAGGACGACCGCCGGCTGCTCGGCCTGGATCTGGGCAGTGAAGTGCTCCACCAGCCGGGTTTTGCCGGCCCCTGGGTCGCCCACCACCAGGACGACTCGCCCGGGCCCGCGAACGGCGTGATCGAGCTCCTCTCTGAGGCGTCGCAGCTGACGCTCGCGGCCGACGAAATGGTCGAAGGAGAGGGCCTCGAGATCCGCTGGCCGGTCGGCCTGGGGCGCAGCGGTCAAGCTGTCGCCGGCCGGTTTCGTCGGCACCGCGGTGGCCGAGCGCGCGTCGCCTTCGGCCGCCTGGCGCGCCAGCTCGCCCGGTGTCAGTGGGCGCTGGGCCGGATCTTGCCGCAGGGCCTGGGTGATCGCCTGCACCAATGGGCGGGGGAGGCTCGGGACCAGGGTCTCCGGCGGCTCGTACTCGCCCTCGCTGATCTTGAGGGCGGTCAGCACCGGCGTCTTGGCCAGGAACGGGACCTGACCGGTGACCATCTCGTAGAGCAGGATGCCGAGGGTGAAGATGTCCGTCGCCGGCGTCACATCTTCGGAGCGGGCCTGCTCGGGGGCCATGTAGCGCGCCGTGCCGACGATCGATCCCGGCTGGGTGAGGCGCTCCGCCCCGCCGGCGGCGACGAAAGCGAGACCGAAATCGAGCACCTTGACGATCTCGAGGCCGTCGTCGCTCGTCGCCAGGATGATGTTGGCCGGCTTGAGGTCACGGTGGACGATGCCTCGCCGATGGCCGGCTTCGATCGCCGAGCACAGCGGGTGGAAGATCTCGAGCGCACGAGCCACCGGTAAGCGGCCGCGGCGCAGCACCTGCGACAAGGTCGGCCCTTCGATGTACTCCATGACGATATAGGGCGGCTGATCCGGCGAGTTGCCGAAATCGTAGATCTCGACCACGTTGGGGTGCCGAATGTGAGCCGCCGAGCGCGCCTCGAGCAAGAACCGCGAGCGGTTGTATTGCGAGTCGGACACCGGCGCCAGCTGCTTGAGCGCCACGATGTCGCCGAGGGCCAGGCGGCGGGCGGCGTAGACCACCCCCATACCACCGGAGCCGATGCGCCGGCGGATCTCGTATCGACCATCGAGCACGCGGCCGCGCTCGAGGTCGAGAGCTCGGACATCGCGAGGGCCTACAACTCGCGACAACGGTTCGGTATCACCCAATCGTTCGCCTCCCGTGCCTGCGCCGAATAGAGAGTCTCTC
>JBCCGX010001547.1:0-1958 GCA_039029035.1 Acidobacteriota bacterium
TCAAGCGCAGCGACAGCTCGGCGATCTCGAAGCGGCGGCCGCCGCTTTTGATCAAGCTATCCTGCGCCATGCCTTGCCGATGGGCGACAACCTCGATCGAACCCTCGCTCCGGGGCAAAGAGCCGACGACAGCTATCGCGCCGCGCGGGTCGCTATCGATCGCGGCGACCTCGAGGGTGCGTGGCAGCTGCTCGAAGCGCTCGACCGATTGGCGGCCGAGCGCTTCGGGGCGTGTGACGACGAGACCCAGGTGAGCCAGCAGGATCGGGCCGCCCGGCGACGAGCGCTGCTAGCCCAGCTCGCCTGGACCGAGCCTCCCCTCGCCGTGGCGCGCTCGCAGCAGGTGCGGCCGATCCGCCGAGCGCTCTTGCAAGCCCTGGACGACCTCCATCGAGAGCAGCTGGCGGTCTGCCGAAGGCCGGCTCGCAGGGTGCCGGCTCCGGCCGATGTGCGCGCCTTCGCCTTGCCGGATGAAGTGCTGGTGCTCCGGCGGGTACCGGCAGGGTATCTCGTGGCGTGGCGAACGAGCCTGGCACGTGCCGAGCTGCGCCGGTGGCTCGACCAGATCGCCACGGCGCAGGCCGGCGGCGAGCTGGATGACGCAGCGTGGCGAAGTTTGGTCCGGCCGGTAGCTACGGCTCTTCTGGCGCCGGATGCGGAGCCGTTCGCAGCCGTGACCCGCTTTGCCCTCCACGGTGTCTTGCAGCGCGTGCCCCTGCCCGCTCTGCCGATCGCTGCGGCGGATGGTGAGCGTTGGCTAGCTGAGCTGACGACCGTGGTGCGGTCCCCCGCGTTGGTCGAGACACCGTTGGCGGCGCCCGACAGGGCCGCCGCCGAGCCCTTGTTCGTCGTCGATCCACAGCGCAACCTACCGAGTGGCGCTACGGCCCGGGCGACCTACCGCGAGCGCTTTGGGACAGCGCGGATTCTCTTCGGCGAGCAAGCCTCCCTACAGGCGGTGCGCGAGGCCTTGCCTTCGGCCGCGTTTCTCCATATCGACGCCCACGGCTCGTATGACGAGGCCTTCCCGGAGCTGTCCCGCTTGCAGATGTCGGATGGATTTCTGACCGCGTCGGACCTCGCTACCCAGGCTGGGCAGTACCGCTTCGTCAACCTGAGCGGTTGCCACACCGGCCGAGTGACGCCGACCGGCGACAGCGGCCACCAAGGCCTGGCGGGGGTGCTGGCTCGCCGTGGAGCCCCTTGGGTGATCGCCCATCGATCGGCAACCTTCGATCGTCTCGGTGGCGACTTCAACCGTGCCTTCTACCGCGAGATCGACCGTGGTCGACGCGTTCTCGAGGCCTTTCGCAACGCTCATGGCGAGCTGCGGCAGCACTACCCGGCGGCGGCCTGGTCCAATCTCATGCTCTGGGGCGCTGGCTCAGAGGCAAAACCCGAACGTCGCGGACTACCAGAAGGGTAGTGAAGAGGTCAACGATGCGACCCGAAGACCGAGAATCCGTGTATTGGGCCTTGAGCGAGCTGGCGGAGCGAGCACCGCGGGACGACACACCGTTGCCCCACTCGATCCTGGCGGCCTACCGTGAGGGGCGTCTGGCGGCGGAGGAGACACGTCGGGTCGAACGCTTGCTGGCGCGCAACCCGGCCAATCGTCGACGTCTCGAACGACTCGCCGAGGCCGAGCCGGCTCGCGCGCCCGCAGGCCTTCGCCGCCAACTGCTCGCCCTGGCCGGTCAGGCCGAACGTCTGCCACGCGGCCGTACTCGATCCTGGCGGCGGGCCCTGGCCGTTGCCGCGCTGCTGACGCTGGTGCTCGGTGTCGGCTGGCGGATCCACCGGACGACCGAACCGCAGCTGCCGCCCTATGAGGTCACCATCGCCGCCCTGACCGAGCGTCGCGACGAAGCGCCAAGCACTACGGTCGCCGCAGCCCTGGCCGATTCCACCGTGACGATCGACGCCATCGTCACGCAGGGCGCTGTCGCCGGCGTCGA
>JBCCGX010001548.1:0-1949 GCA_039029035.1 Acidobacteriota bacterium
GCTGAGACGGCGCTACGGATTCCGACGGTGCAAGGGCTGAGGATGACGGCATGGCTTCACGGGTTGGGTCGTTGGGCGAGCAGTTGGCTAAGAGCAGGAGTGCCGCCGCCGAGAGAATCTCGGTGCAGCGGCACGCCTGTTGATTGTGCTGTTTCAAGGTCATTCGCTGTAAAGCTACGGCAACGGGCGACCTCAGGTTCTAGTTCCACTGGCGCGCAAGACCTCGTCGCGTCTTTGGCGCAAACGCCGCCAGGCCTGGGCATTGCGTGGCCTCACCCAATCCCAGCCGATCCGCTGCCAGTCGGGATCCTCCGGATCCAGGCCGAGGACTCGGATTCCTTCGGATTCGCAAACGAAGAACTGGCGATCGAAAGGCAGCAGGTAACCACCGCGCTCGGCCAACGACTCGCGCGCGTCCTCGTAGCGCGCGAACCATCGGTTCAACAGCACATCCATGGCCGGAGCGTACATCTCCCGACCCGGCGGTGCGCTGGCGGGTGCTTCGCGGGCCGCTTTGAGCGCCGACCACGAGGCGTGGCCTTGCTCCACCGCGAACACTGTCAGGGCGTGCTTGAGCTGCACCCGATCGCGGCGCTCGACGATCTCGTCGACCGACTGGCTGGCGAACGACTCGAGCTGCTGGAACCTTGTAGCAGCGGCTTGTGTCGCCTCACCGGCAGACGATCGCAACTGCTTGAGCAGCCGCTTGGCTCGAATTCGGAGCTCGGGAACGGAGAGAGGCTCACCCGAGGCGGGACTCTCGGCTAGAGGGAGGGGGGTGTCGGACTTTGGCATACTGACTCCTTCGTGTGGTCTGCCTGTAGCCCGACGCTTGGCAGCACTTGGGAGCTCGTAACACAGCCCCTGCTCGTTTCCGTTCGAGGGTGAGATCCTCTTTCTCGGGCTTAGGCGCCCCTCAGCACCTCTTGGCAGAGTACGGGATCCGGTCCGGCGGGTCAAGCACGATCGCCCGTTCCTCTGCCCAGGATCCGACAGACTTCGAGTTCGATAGCATCGTCATCCATCGTGTGAGGAGGGTATGACGCCGCAACGTTGGAAGCGCATCGAGGAGATTGCCGAGGCCGCCTTGAAGCGAGACGCCTTGCAGCGGGTCGACTTCCTCGACAAGGCCTGCGAGGGTGAGTCGGAGTTGCGCCAGCAGGTGGATGGGTTTCTGGCGGCCCTCGACGAGGTCGAGACGTTCCTGGAGCGGCCGGCCAATCTCGACCACGAGCAGCAGGACTCGACGATCGAGTTGGCGGCGTCTTCCTCCGCCGCGAGCGAGACCGAAGGTCTGCCATCGGTCGGCAGCTATCGACTGCTGCGGGAGATCGGTCAAGGCGGCATGGGCACGGTCTACCTCGCAGCGCGCGATGACGACGAGTTCGAGCACCGCGTCGCGGTCAAGCTCTTGCGACCCGGAGCCAACCCCGACAGCCTGATGCGGCGGTTCCGCAGCGAGCGCCAGATCCTCGCCAACCTCGACCATCCCAACATCGGCAAACTGCTCGACGGCGGCTCCACAGCTGAGGGTCGGCCCTACCTGGTGATGGAGCTGATCACGGGTCAACGGATCGACGAGTATTGCGCCCGGTACCAGCTCACTATCCACCAACGGCTCGATTTGTTTCTCGATGTCTGCGCCGCCGTCGCCTACGCCCATCGCAATCTCGTGGTGCACCGCGACATCAAGCCGACCAACATCCTGGTCACCGACGACGGGACACCCAAGCTACTCGACTTCGGCATCGCCAAGCTGCTCGATCCAACGGACTTTCCGCTCACGATCGAAGCCACCGAGACGGGTTTGCGCCCGATGACCCCACCCTACGCCAGTCCGGAGCAGATTCAGGGCCAGCCCATCACCACCGCTTCGGACGTCTACTCTCTCGGCGTTCTGCTCTACAAGCTGCTCACCGGCCGCTTGCCTTTCTCGACACGAGATCTCC
>JBCCGX010001549.1:0-1940 GCA_039029035.1 Acidobacteriota bacterium
CAGGATGTGATGTTGATCGGCATCCGCGATCTCGACACCCAAGAGCGCGAGATGCTGCGCACCAGCGGGGCCGGCGTCTACACCATGCGTGAGATCGATGACCGCGGTATCGGTCCGGTGGCCCGTGAAGCCGTCAAGCGCCTGGAGCATCTGCCGCGGGTCCACGTCAGCCTCGACCTCGACGCGCTCGATCCGCGCGAAGCTCCCGGCGTCGGCACCCCCGTGACCGGTGGCCTGACCTACCGCGAGGCGCACCTGCTGATGGAGATCATCGCCGAGACGATCACCGTCGGTTCGATCGACATCGTCGAGGTCAATCCGATCCTCGATCACAGCAACCGAACCGCCGAGCTGGCGATCGAGCTCTTGCTGTCGCTTCTCGGGAAGACGATTATCTAGATTGCACCCTACGTCGCCCGCGCCAGGGCGGTGCCCGCCACCCCGGAGAGGGTGAGCGCTAAGGCCATACCCAGCAGGCCGCCGAATCCGGCCGGAGCACAGCCGAGTGCAGCGATCAGACCGGCGGTGGTACCCATCGCGAGCACATGCTCCCGACTGCAGCAGCCGCACAGCAAGCAATGGGCCGAAAGGGCCAGACCGCTGGTGGCGCCGCCGGCGCCACACAGGGCGAGCTGATTACTGGTGCCAGGTGCAAGTAATCTTCTGAAAGGGCGTGACTTATGGCCGGGTCCAGAGTCGGAGCCCTGTTCTTCTTCAGGTGCAAGTAGCTGGAGGCGGTTCCGAAGTGCCTCGAACGGCTGGCGGCAGGCCCGAAGATTCCCCGGTCGGCCTGCTGACCATCTCTGGACGCACAATTTCCCCGAGACCCTGCTAGAGGGATGATGAATTCTGGTCGCTGATCGTAGCGTGCTCACGACTCACACGCGGCCTGACCGGGCCGACGCGAGCCTCTCGGGCTCAGGGTGGCTGGCCCCGGGCGCGCGGCAGGATCTCGGCGTTCCGAACGGCTGGTGCAATCTCGACGACCGGGATCGCACCACGCTCGATCTCGCCGGAATCGAGGACCTCGAGTCGCCGGGTCGGCGGCAGTGGCGGGCGCCGTTGTGGCGCAGCGCCGGTGAAGATGAGGGCTGGCGGATAGCAACCATTGGGAAACCAGCCGGCGGCCTCGAGGTTGCCGGATCGCAGGGCTTCCGAGGCGACCCAGTACTCCGCCAGGAAGGCCGCGAGTTCGGCTTCGAAGTCGAGCCGTGCCGGCTTCGAGGCGGCGTGAAACCGTGGCTTGGGTGATCGCTTGGTCTGGCGAGTCGTTGGCTCGTAAGGGTTCTGGCTGAGGATCTTCTCTGCTCCGGCCACTGGATTGCCGTCCCGGCGCGCCTCGCCTTCCTGCTCGATCTCCTGGATCAGCTCGGTGACCTTGCCGCGGTACTCTTCCGGTGTCAGATGACGGAAGGCTGGAAGCTGAGCGAAGCCGACGAGATAGCGGGTGGCGAAATCGTAACGGCCGACGTCGAGGCCTCGGTTCTTCGCCGACCACTCTTTCGATCGGTTGAACCAGTAGCCCTCGAGCGGCTCGCCGTGCACCAAGGCTCGGGCGGCATGGACGCCGGGCCACTGCAGTGGCGACTCGACCAAGCCCTCCTTGACGCCGTGGCTGAGGTGGTAATTGAGCCGCCGCCACTGTGCCTCGGGCTCGTCGGAGACGACGATGCCGTCGTAGCGTCGCTCCCAGAAGGTGCCGCGCCAGCCGCGCAGGCGGCCGCCGATCTCCTTCGAGATGTTGCACCCCAGGTGGTGCATGAAGCGGCTCAGCTGTTGCTGGTCGTGGACGACGAGTAGGCTGTGCATGTGGTTCGATGTCCACACCGTCGAGCACAGCTCGAGTGGCGAGATCTCCAAGGCGCGACCGAGGATGCCGACCACGACTTCATTGAACCGGCGAGGATCGGGTGTGGGGGTGAGCAAGGCCCGGGCGCCGA
>JBCCGX010001550.1:0-1938 GCA_039029035.1 Acidobacteriota bacterium
GCACAATCGGCCGACGACCGGGCTCGACAACGTTCTGACCGATCTCATCGAGAGCCTCAAGGCCCTGGCACCCGGCAAACGGCCCACCGCACGGGAAACCGCGGACAAGCTGCGCTTCATTCGAGAGACGCCGATGCGGCGTCTGCGGCACGGTGTAGCGATCGCGGCCCTGTTGTTGTTGATCTTCGGGGCAACCAAGTACACCGTCGATCTGCGGCGGGAGCGCAGCGCCGCCGTGGCCGCCCGCAACCAGGCCGAAGATCTGGTGACCTTCATGCTCGAGGATCTCTCCGAAGAGCTGCGACCGGTGGGCAAGCTGGATGTGCTCGAGAAGGTGGCACGCAAGGCCCTGGCCTACTATGAGCAAGCTTCGACCGGAGCGCGTGGCGCGGCAGCCTTCCGCCGCGGCAGCGCCTTCTATCGGGTCGGTGAAGTGCTCGACGATCAAGGTGATGTCGACGCCGCCCTCGAGGCGACCCGTTCCGCGCTGGCGACCCACCAACGCCTGGCCCTGGAAGAGCCGGATCGGGCCGATTGGCAGAACGGTCTGGCCAACGATCATCTACAGCTCGCCGGTCTCTTGCTGCAGCGGGGCGAGAGAGCCCAGGCGTTGCAGTCCCTGCACGAGGGGCGACGGATCGCCGCCGGCTTGGTCGAGAGCGATCCCGCCAATGTCGAGGGGCAGCAGACCCTGGGCGAGGCCTACTACGGCCTCGGCATCTACGATTTGTCGCACGACCGGGAACAAGCCGGCAGCGCCTTTCGCCAGGCGATTTCGATCTATCGCCGTTTGGCCGACAAAGATCCGGACAAGCTGCTCTACAAGTTCCGCTTGGCGGTCTTCTACGGCCAGGGGCTGGGGCAGATCTACCAGACGCTGGGGCGTGAGGCGGAGTCCTTCGCCGCGGTGCAACAGGCTTACACCTGTTATGAAGAGCTCACCCTGGCCGACCCCTCCAACAGCAAGTGGCAGCACGGATTCGCCTGGGAGAATCGGCGCCTGGGCCAGCACCAGCAGCGCCAGGGCCAGTGGCAGGCCGCCCTCGCTTCGTTTCGCCAAGCGAAAGCGATCACCGAACGCCTGCTCAGCCTGGAGCCCTCACAGGTCGACTGGCAGCTCGGCCTCGGCGCCGACCATTCGTCGATCGGCAGCATCCAAGAAAGCCAAGGCGATCTGAGCGCCGCCCTCGACTCCTATCGCCTAGCCCTGGCCATCAGCCAGCGCCTGGTCGACGCCGACCCGGCGCACGTGGAGTACCAGCTCTGGCTGGCCAGCGACCACAACACCGTCGGCTCTACCCTCGCCCGTCTCGGCCGGAAGACTGCCGCCCAGGCCGCGTGGCAGCGCGCCTTGGACCTGCTCGCCCCCCTCCTGCGCAAGCCCGAGACCGTCGACGTCTTCGCTCTCGAAGCCCAGGCCATCGCCCTCCTGAGCCTCGACCGAGCCGACGAGGCCAAGCCGGTCGTCGACCGTCTGCGCGAACGCGGTTGGTTCGACGGTCCGGTGGACGATGATCTGGTTGCGCTGTGTGAGGGTCAGGGGTGGGTTTGAGCGCAAGGTGAGTTTGCGACCGGCGTAGTCCGCCGGGAACCGGACTGAGTCAAGACAGGTCTTTGAATGGATATGGCGGGCTGCGAAGCCGTAGACCCAAGCAGAGATCGATGCCGCTCGAGACCCGAATCGGACAAGGAGCCGTGCTCATGCAACGAACCCTTATCGTAATCCTCGGCCTGGCGATGTGCATCATCGCGGTGGAAGCGGCGCAAAGAGGGAACACTCAAGGCATTCCGCTCCAGTACGCGGCAGAGGCCGAGATTTGCCTGCGGCTGGAGAGTCGCAACAGAACCACCGATGGCCACACACTCGAGATGCGCCTGATCAATCCGACGAGGTCTTCATTGACCTTCTCCGGCTATTCGGAGTCGTCGCCCTGGTAC
>JBCCGX010001551.1:0-1935 GCA_039029035.1 Acidobacteriota bacterium
GAAGGCCACCAGATCAGCTGGTTTGGCGGAGCTCGCTGACGGGTGCAGATCCGCCACCAGCTCGGTACCCGCCGCGCTGCCGTCACTGCGCCACAGCTCGCGCCCATGGACGCCATCGTTGGCCACAAACAGGGTCTGTCGACCGAGGGTCGAGCCTCGACGGGGTGCGGAACCTTCCCGCGGGTTGATATCTAGGACCATCGCGGTGCCCACCGCGCTGCCGTCACTGCGCCACAGCTCGGCCTCGCCGGGCTCCGTTTGAGCGCCAAACAGCAGCCAGCCCGCCTGATCCGCCAGCAAGTTCATCGGCGGGTAGAAGTCCTCCGCCACCCGGCGAGTGGTCGCAGGCTCGCCGTCGGTCACCCACAGACTGCGGAAGCCAATGCTGATCCCGGAGGTTTCGAAGTAAAGCTGGTTGCCCACCGGCAGAAGTTGCACCGGGCGCTCACCCGGCGTATCGAGCTCGACGGCCGCCTCGGTCCCTGCGGCTGTGCCATCGGTCTTGTAGACGCAGAGGTCTGTCGGACAGAAAGAAAGCCGGTAGTAGAGCTTGCCACCAAAGGGAGTGATCAGGTCCGTAGTGCTTCCCTCCGGTCCGGGGATGAGATCGACCACCAGATGCGTGGTTTCCGGCGTGCCCAGAGTTGACCAAAGCTCGTAGCCATGGGTCACATCGAAAGCCCAGAAGAGCAGCCGGTCTTCGAAGGCGGTCAGGCTTCGCGGGGCGATTGGGCAGTCGAGACAGATATCCTTGACCAACATCGTGCCCTGACAGGTTCCATTGGTTCGCCAGAGCTCACGGCCGCTCTCCGGATGCGAGGCGACGAAGTACAACAGGCCGCCTCCCACCCTCAGCTGCGCCGGATTCTCGCTCCCGCCGCAATCTGCCAACGGAAACGGACGGGTCGCGGCGCGCGTGCCATCGGTCGACCACAGGGTCCGGCCGCCGGTGAATGGATCTTCGCCGGCAAAGTAGAGCAAACCATCATAGGCGGCGAGATCGCGAATTCCCACCGAGCATCTGCCCGGGCAGAGATCGCGCACCCGAAAGGTGCCACGGGACGTGCCGTCGCTGCGCCACAGCTCTTTGCCGCTGACGCCGTCAGACGCGACGAAAAACAGGACCTCGCTCAGGACTGCAGTGTCTTCGGAAAGGCTCGTCGTGGTGACGCCGTTGCACGGACCGGGACAAATGTCGCTGACTCGACGGGTGCCCTCCGTAGTGCCATCCGTTCGCCACAGCTCGCGGCCATGGGCGTCGTCTTCGGCGGCAAAATACAGCACGCCGGCGATCTCCACCCCGGTGGTCGGTTGCGAGCTGCCGTTACTCGGTGTCAAGCCAAGGTCCTTGACCAGAAAAGCCGGCTGGCCAAAGGCGGCGGCGGACCACAAGAGGAGCAATGCAAAACACAGCGAAGTCTTCATCGGAGTCTCCATCGTCGAGCTCGGGGAAGTGCGGCCTCTCATCAAATGCTACCAAAGCATAGAGACCCTGGCAAGGCCGCCCCTGGAACTTCCGTTCGAGATGCGTCAGCGGAGCCCGGTCTCGGACGACGAGAGGCGCCGAGCGACGCAGAAGACCGAGCTGCCCCACGGAATCAGCGTGCCGAGCCACCAGTCCAACCGAGCGGCGGCGCCGAGAATGTTGTTGGGCAGGGTAGACGGTAGAGCGATGTCCGGCTCGCGGGTCGCACCCGTTCGCGCACGCAGCCTGGCCAAGAGGTTGTTGAGCACCATCAGCGGCGGCATGAAGGCGAGCCGATACCTTGCTAGCAGGACTTCGAAGCCGGCCCCCTCGAGCAGATCAGTGACCTGACGACGAGTGTAGCGACGGGCTTGGTGCACGCTCTCGTCATGCGCACCCCGCAGACGCTCGAAGGCTGAAAGCTGCAAGACGAAGAGACCGCCGGGTCGCAGGACTCGCTGGATCTCGCA
>JBCCGX010001552.1:0-1935 GCA_039029035.1 Acidobacteriota bacterium
ACGCCTTGCTGCGAGACCTGGAGCTCTTGTTCTCCAACTTCGAGCCGAGCCTGTCGACCATTCGCCTCGCCTTCGCCGGCCTTGCCGCGATGGGGCTGATCTGGTTCCTTTGATCGCGGCCCTTCAGCGACGATAGCTCAGAGGTCGCAGCCGGGGTGCCGCGCCGAGCGCCGCCTGTCGGCGATCGATCTTGCCCAGGGTGATCTCTGGCAACGCCTCGAGGTACGCGATCCGGCGCGGTCGCTGATGCGGTGCCAGGCACCCCTTCAGGTAGCGCGTCAGCGCCTCATCTGTCGGCGGCGACGCGGCGGCCACAGCTGCCGCGACCACCTGCCCCCACTCGTCGTCCTGCAGGCCGAAGACGCAGGCCGCAGCGATGGCAGGGTGCGCCGCCAAGGCCTCCTCCACCTCCCGCGGATGCACGTTCTCGCCGCCGGTGACGATCACGTCGTCCCGCCGACCGAGGATGTGCAGTCGCCCCGCGTCGTCCAGCCGGCCGAGATCGCCGGTGGCGAGCCAACCTTCGGCGTCGAACGGTGCGGTCGCCGGCTCGGGTACATAGCCACTCATCAGGCTCGGGCCGCGGATCTCCACCACGCCGTCGCGGATCCGCACCTCCACACCTTCGACCGGTTCGCAGCCCCGGCCGCCGCGATTCACTGTGCCGTAGCGCTGGGTCGCCACCTGTGAGCAGGCCTCGGTGAGACCGTAGGTGGTCAATACCGGCCACCTGCGATCGGCGGCACGGGCGAGCAAGTCCGGCGGCGAGCCGGCGCCGCCGAGCAGGATCGCCCGCAGGTACCGAGGTAGCTCGAAGCCTTCGAGATCGAGCAGCCGGCCGAGCATCGTCGGCACCAGCGAGAGTAGCGTCACCCGGTCCTCGGCGACAATGCGCGCCACCGTCGCGGCCTCGAAGCGCGCCTGGGGGCGGATCACCACCGCGCGGCGCGCCATCAGGCAGCGAGTGAGGACCGACAGGCCGCCGACGTGGGCCACGGGCAGGCTGAGCAGCCAGCGATCGTCGTCGCGCCAGCCCAGATTCAACGCACTGGCTCGGGCCGCGGCGACGAAGGCTCGGCGGCTGAGTACGACGCCCTTGGGGCGGCCGCTGGAGCCCGAAGTGCGGACGATTGCCAAGGCGCGCTCCGAGTCGAGGTCGGGTGGGGTCTCGGCCAAGGTGCCGGTCGCTGCGTTACGGTCGACGTCGGCCGGATCGAGCCAGCGAGCGACCCCGATCTCGGCCAGCCAGGCCCGCCCCGCGGAAGCGGAGGTCCGCGGATGGACGAGGGCCAACGGGATCCCCAGCTCGATCGCGGCATAGATCCAGACCAGGGTCTCGAACGACGTCTCTCCGAGCATCCCGATGGGCTCGGGCGACGGGCCGGCTCCCCCCTGCGGTTGCAGCCAGGCCATGGCCGACCGCACCGGATCGACCAACTCGGCGAAGGTCATCTCTCGCCCCGCTGACACCAGGGCGGTGCGCCGCGGGTGCTCCCGCGCCGCAGCCAGAAGGGAGAGCTTCACCCGACCGCGCCAGGGTCGAATCCGATCGCGATGCCAGCCGTGAGCAGCAGCCCGTAGAGCACCATCAAGCGCGCCGTACCGATCAGGGTGGCGTTGAGCGCCCGCCCTTCGTCCCGCGCCAGGCGATTGAGCAGCAGCGCCGCCCGAGGTACGGTGATCAGCGGCAACAAGACCCACGGCGCGGCCCCCTGCACGAACAGCCACGCCGGCGTCAGGTAGGTCAGCGCCAGAAGCAGCGCGTACTCCCCCATCCCGGCGGCACGGCCGAAGCGCGCCACCAGCGTGCCCTTGCCGGCCTGGCGATCGCCCACGCAGTCCCGCACATTGTTCACCACCAGGAACGCCGTCGCCAGGCAGCCGATCGGCAGCGCGGCCCACCAGGCCAAGGCCGGCACCGAGCCGAGATTGACG
>JBCCGX010001553.1:0-1934 GCA_039029035.1 Acidobacteriota bacterium
AGCCCAGCGCATGGTCGACCAGGTGGCGCAGCTCATGCGGCGCACCCTGGAAGCGGCCGAAGAGGACCTGGTACCACTCGAGTGGGAGCTCGACAGCGCCCGCACCTACCTGGCGATCGAAGAGATCCGCCTCGGCTCACGACTGGAGGTGACCTACGAAGTCGACGACGCTCTGGCCGAGATCGCTGTGCCCCCCTTGCTGTTACAGCCGGTGGTCGAGAACGCCGTCAAACACGGCATCGCACCGAGCACCCAGCGCGGCCGGATCGAGGTCGGCGCCCGGCGCGAAGGCGAGCAGGTGATCCTCACGGTGCGCGACAGCGGTCCTGGCCTGGCCGACGGCAGCAAGGCGGGCGACGCTGCACCAGAAGACACGGGTCGCGGTCTCGAGATCACCCGCAACCGCTTACGCACTCTCTACCCCGACCAGCACACCCTGAGCCTGCGCAACCTGCAGCCCACCGGGCTGGAAGTCGCCATTCACATCCCCGGGCTCACTCTCGAAGGCGCCAGCGGCCATGTCGGATGAGCGCACTCTCCGCTTGGTGATCGTCGACGACGAGCCGCCGGCGCGCGACCTCTTACGCGCCTATGTCGAGGCCCGCGACGATCTCGTCCTGGTCGGCGAAGGGGGCTCCGGCGACGAAGCCTGCCGCACCATCGAGAGCACCTCGCCCGACGTCGTTTTCCTCGACGTGCAGATGCCCGAGGGGGACGGTTTCAGCGTCCTCGAACAGTTGGCCGAGCGCGGTATCGAGCCGCTGGTGGTCTTCGTCACCGCCTATGACCGCTACGCCGTGCGCGCCTTCGAAGTCAACGCCGTCGACTTCCTGCCCAAGCCGGTCACTCGCGAGCGCTTCGGCGAGGCCATCACCCGCTGCCGCGAGCGCACCTGGCGCTCCCCCACCGAAGTCGATCGCTTCTTGGAAGACGCCCTGCATCGGCCGCCGCAGCGCCTGTTGATTCGCGAGCGCCGCCGCATCGTTCCCGTTCCCGTCGAAGCGATCGATTGGCTCGAAGCCGACGACGACTACGTCCGCATCCATGTCGGTGGCAAACAGCACCTGATCGAGAAGACGCTGAAAGAGCTCGAGCGCCTCCTCGCTTCCCGCGGCTTCGTTCGCATCCACCGCGGGGCCGTCGTCAACCTCAGCCGCATCCAGGAGCTCCAGCCCCTCGGCAGCTCGCGCTATGCCCTGCTGTTGAAGGACGGCACTCGCTTGACGGTCAGCCGCAGCTACTCGGAGATCTTTCGCCGCGGGACGTTGTAGTCGGCCGGCTTCGAGCCGGACCTCATCTCGTCGAACCTACTCCTCTTCGAGAATCACGTCGCCGTTGACGGTTCGAACCTCGACCCGGTGCCGGCCATCGCCCACGGTGCCCGTGCCGCGCAAGTAGCGCCGCGGGTCGCCGTGGTCACGCACCCAACGGTCGGTCTCCGACAGCTGCAGCGGCAGGTCAGTCTTGATCTCGTGCTTGCCGAGGTGGCGCTTGGTATAGGCGATCTCGATATCGACCTCCATGCCAAAGCCGCGCGGTACGATCAGGCGCACATCGCCATGCATCGATTCGAGCATCAGGTCGGCCCCGTCACTCCCCTCGCCGGTGACCCGGACCTCGATGTCACCCCCCATGGTGACCGCCTTGACCCACCCGGCGACAGCGCCGATCTCGATATCGCCGCCCATGGTTTCGGCATCGACATACTCGGCCGCCGATTCGACCCGGATCGCGCCGCCCATGGTCTCGAGCTTCGCGCCGGCCGGAGCGTCGCCGACCTCGATGCTGCCGCCCATGGTGGAGATGATGACCGCGTCGCCGGTGCTCGAGCCGTCGCGGCGGGTGACCCGGTCGAGGGTCACGTTGCCGCCCATGGACGAGCCGTCGAGATCACCGTAGATGTCGCGCAAGGTCACCTTGCCACCCATGGTGGA
>JBCCGX010001554.1:0-1933 GCA_039029035.1 Acidobacteriota bacterium
ACCGAAGATGCCGACAGTCTCTACCAGCGCGCGGTCGACGCCGGCGCCGAGCCGACCATGCCGCTCGAAGACACCTTCTGGGGCGATCGCTACGGCAAAGTGAAAGATCCCTACGGCCACGAGTGGTCGATCGCCACTCACCTGAAGGACATGACGGCGAAAGAAGTCGAACAGGCCTCGGCGGCCGCGTTCGGTTGATCAGGGAGTGCCAGAAGCCGGCAGGGATGCCGGCCCTGATGATCGAGCGCGTGGCATCGGGCTTGCTTGGAAACGGCCGTATGAGCACCCTGACTCTGCGGCCCCACCACCCTTCTAGACGCCACATTCTCCTTCTTGTCGCGATGGTGGCGTTGTCTGCGCCGCTCGCGGCCCAGCCACCGGAGGCCTTCGACGACGAGAAACGCGTCACGGCGATCGATCTGCTGGTCAGCTTCGAAGCCGGGGCGATGCGCGAATGGGCGAAGGACGGCCCGGTGCCGAAGACCTTGCGGCCGGAGGATTTCGAAGTCCTCTACGACGGCGAACCGCGGCCGGTGGTCGCGGTCGACGCCACCCAGGGCGCCTGGCAGACGGTGATCTACTTCGACACCGTGCTCGCCGGCACCACCGACCTGCGCTGGTCGGCAACGGTCTTGGCCGACGAGATCGAGGCGCTCACGGCGCTTGGCCAGGTAACGGTCATCGTCGCCGATCCTGCGCCCCGGACGCTGCTGTCTGCCAGCCGCGACACCGACCAGCTGCATTCCATGCTGGCGCAACAAGCGCAGACGATCGAAGGGGTCGACGAGATCCAGGCGCTGCGGATGGAGGTGGTCGACGAGCTGCAGCGGGAGGGCTCGGAGCTCGATGCCGAGGTGCTGCGGGAGATCGCGGCCGGCGAAGCCCGCCGAGTGCGAGAGCGCCAGAATGACCTTCTGCTCACCCTGGCCGAGCACGACACCGCAGGGGCGCATCGCGCCCTGATCTTCGCCGGTCACCGCTTCGACCTGCGGCCGGAGGACTTCTACGAGCCCCTCATCGCACAGCTCGACGGCTCCTCCCAAGTGCCTGGCACCCCGTCTGGCTCTGGCCCGTCTGGCTCTGGCACCCCGTCTGGCGCCAGCCCGCAAAAAGTGCCTGGCACCCCGTCCGAAGGTCTCGCCGAAAAAGTGCCTGGCACCGTCTCCGAGGCGGACTTCTACGAGTCCCTGATCGCACTCCGGCAGCACATCGCACAAGACGTGCCTGGCACCCCGCCCAGCACGCCTGGCACCCTGTCCAGCGAGACCCTGACCGCTTCCACCGAGACCCTGGCGCGGACCTTGGCGGCCTACGGTTGGGTCAGCTTGCCCCTCGCCCCGCCGGCGCCGAAACCGCTGAAGCCAGGCAAACGGATCGGCAAGTTCCGCCTCTCGGGCCCCGGTATCGTTTACGACGAAGACGAGAATCGGACCTTCTTCAAATTCTTCAGCGCCACCTTCGAGGAGAATCGCAAGCCGCTGCGGGCCGAGGCTTACCTGGAGCTCGGTGCCGCCCTGGAGGGGCAGGGCAAGCTGGCCGAAGCGGAGGAGGCTTTGCGTCAGGCGATCTACTACTTCAGCGGCGATCCACGGACCGCCGACCAGCAGGCCGAAGCCTACGCCCGCCTGGGCAAGATCCTCGCCTCGCAAGGCCAATCCCAGGCGTCGGCCGCGGCGCAGGCCCTGGCGCGGCAACTCGATCCGGAGCGCTTCGCTCAGGTGGAAGAGATCGCCGAGACCGGGCCGCCCGCCGCCCTCCTCGCACCGCTCCAGGCGTCGCGCATCCTGGGTCGGACCACCCAGGGCGGGATCGTGCGCAGCGCCAACCGGCTGCGGCAGCTGCTCGACGACCTGGGCCGCCGCGTCCGATTGACCTACCAGGTGGATGGCGCACCGGATGGAAAGTTGCACACCCTCGAGGCCAACTTCGTCGG
>JBCCGX010001555.1:0-1933 GCA_039029035.1 Acidobacteriota bacterium
ATCAGGCTCGAGCAGCGTCGGCGGTGCAGCGAGGGCCGCTCCGCCGCCGACAATGGCGATCGATAGCAAGATAAAGGTTTTCAGAATCTGGCAGTTCAAAGACATGTCACATTCTCCTTAGAGATCTCAGGATTATCGATTTCGAGGCAGTTGGAGCGGTGCACATCGGTGTAATCAACGGCACGCACCGCGGGTCGAAGAATCATCCGAGGCCGTTTTGGGTGTGTTGGAATCCTCCTCGCTGGTGGTTGTCGAGGCGGCGGGTGGTGACGTCCGTGCTTGTACGCGAGGAACGGGCGGCAGAACTGACACGGACACCGAACTCCTACTCTTGTAGTTGACAAACGGAAGAGGGGATCGTATGCTCCTACTGCAGTAGGAGATGGTGATGCTCAAACGTTCGAAAGGTTCCAACCCCAACCCTCTCGGCGACCGTGAGGCGGACATCATGCAAGTGTTGTGGGATCTCGACCGACCAGCGGCGGTGGGTGAGGTACAGCAGAGCCTGGTGGAGCAGGGGCACGAGGTGGCCTACACCACGATCCAGACGATGCTCAACCGGCTCGAGGCCAAGGGCCGGGTGCGGCGCGAGCGCCAGGGTCGGGCGTACCACTACACCGCCGCCTCGCAGCGCGAGACCGTGGCACGGGCGGCGGTGGGGCGGGTGCTGGATCGCTTTTTCGACGGCTCGGCGGCCGCTCTTGCCACCCACCTGGTGGGCGACCTCAGCCGCGACGAGCTCGAACGGGTGCAAGATCTCATCGCCGCGGCGCGGGAGGAGGCCGAGGGATGAGCGTTTCGCCTGCGGTCGGTGGATTGGCCTTCCACGCCTTGCTCCACTTGCTGATCTTCGGCGCGTTGATCCGCCTGGCGGTAGCGGTCGTACTGCGCAGCCCGGTCTTGCGCAGCCCGGTTTTGCGTAGCCCGGTCCTGCGTAGCCCGGTTTTGCGTAGCCCGGTCCTGCGTAGCCCGGCGGTGGCCGCACCCTCGCGCAGCCATCCGCGGGCGCGCTACGGCATCGCCGTGGGCGGCTTTCTCTTGGCAGTGTGCCTACCGCTCCTGGTGCAGGCCCTCGGTCTCTGGGGCGGTGGCGCTGGTGATGTCATGCGCTACGACGAGCCGGCGGTGGGCGAGGCGTCCTGGTGGATGGGGCGATCAGCCGAATGGCCTTTGCTGTCCGAGGCGTCCGGCGATGTCGAAGCCTGGTGGCGGTGGGTCTCGATCGGGCCGCACAACCGGCACCTGGTCACGGTGTGGTGGAGCGGACTCTTGCTGCTCAGCGCCGGCAGCGCTTTCGGCGCCTGGCGATTCCACCGGCAGCAGCGGCAGTGGACCCTCGCCTCGGCCGCGGTGTGCCAAGACCTCGGCCTCGACGTCGGCGTGGCGCTCTACACCGGTGCCGGAGGCACCCCTTTGGCCACCGGCCTGTGGCGACCCCGGATCTACCTGCCGGGCTGGGCGCTGACCGATCTCGAGCCCGCGGCTCTGCGGCGGATCGTGCGCCACGAGCTCGCCCACGTGCGCTGGCGCGATCCGCTGGTCGATCGCGGCATACGGATCCTGCGTGGCCTGCTCTGGCCCGCCTGGCCGCTGTGGTCCCTGGCCCGGGTGGTGCGCCGGGAGCGGGAGGCGGCCGCTGACTTCGAAGCGCTGGCGCCGGAAGCGGCGGATCGTGAGCCCAAGCGGGTGCGTATCGACTACGCCGAGACCTTGTTGACGGTGGCGTCCCGCCGGCGCGGCCTGGTGCCTCTGGTCGGTGCCGCGGGTGAGCTCGAAGATCGGGTCGGCCGCTTGCTGCAGCCGCCGCGCCGGTTGTCGGCCTGGGCCCGGATGGTGCCGGCCGCGCTGCTCGTCGCCGGAGCCGCCGCGGTCGTCACCCACCCCTTACCCGCCGGCGGCGCGGCCCTCGCCGGCCCAGCGCAAAGCGGCGAGG
>JBCCGX010001556.1:0-1932 GCA_039029035.1 Acidobacteriota bacterium
CATGAGTTACGTCGAGCCGCTGATGCGGCAAAACTTCCTCGAATACGCCAGTTACGTCATCGTCGATCGGGCCATCCCCGACTTGCGCGATGGTTGCAAGCCAGTGCAGCGGCGCATCCTGACGACCCTGTCCGAGGTCGACGATGGGCGCTTCCACAAAGTGGCGAACATCATCGGCGAGACGATGAAGCTGCATCCCCATGGCGACGCCTCGATCGGCGACGCGTTGGTGGTGCTGGCCAACAAGGAATACTTCATCGAGCGCCAGGGCAACTTCGGCAACATCTTGACCGGCCATCCGGCGGCGGCGGCGCGCTACATCGAGTGCCGCCTCACCCCGCTTGCCCGCGACACGCTGTTCAACAAGAAGCTGACCGATTACCAGCCGAGCTACGACGGGCGTAAGCAGGAGCCGATCTTCCTGCCGGTCAAGCTGCCAGTGCTTCTGATGCTGGGTATCGAAGGCATCGCCGTCGGCATGTCGACTCGCGTCTTACCCCACAACTTTGGTGAGCTGCTGCAAGCTCAGATCCAGCTGTTGCGCAAAGAGCCCATCGCTCTCTTCCCGGACTTTCTGCAGGGCGGCCTGATGGATCCGGCGGGATACGACGATGGCCGCGGCAAGATCCGCGTCCGCGCCCGGCTCGAAGTGGCGAAGGACAAGAAGACGATCATCGTCCGCGAGATCCCCTATTCGACCACCACCGAAAGCCTGATCAACTCGATCGAGGCGGCGGCCCAGAAGGGCAAGATCAAGGTGTCGTCGATCGAGGATCGTACCGCTGAGGAGGTGGAGATTGTCCTCCACTTGCCGCGCGGCATCTACGCCGACGAGGTCGAGCCGCAGCTCTACGCCTACACCCAATGTGAGCAGTCGATCACCTCGAACATCGTGGTGATCTCGGACGATCGCCCCGCCGAGCTGTCGGTGACCGAAGTGCTGCAGCACCTCACCCGGCGCCTACGCGATCAGATTCGGGCCGAGCTCGAGCTCGAGCTCAGCGAGTTGGAGGACAAGCAGCACTACCTGACCCTGGAGCAGATCTTTATCGAGAATCGGGTCTACAAGCGCATCGAGACCGCCAACACCGCGGCCCAGGTGCGTGAAGAGGTCTACGAGGGCATGGAGCCCTACCGCATGTTCTTCATCCGCGAGATGATCGACGAGGATGTCGAGCGCCTGTTGGCGATCCACATCCGCCGGATCTCGGTGTACGACATCAACAAGTCACGCCGCCAGATCGACGACATCGTCCGCGCCATCAAGGAATGCAAGAAGAAGTTGCGGGCGCTGACCAAGACAACGATCCACTACCTGGAGGGGCTACTCGAGAAATACGGCGAAGATTATCCCCGGCGTACCGAAATCGCCGCCTTCGACGTGGTCAGCAAACAGGAGGTCGCGCGGCAGACGATCAAGCTCAGCTTCGATCCGGAGAGCGGCTTCTTCGGCTCGGCGGTGAAAGGCAAGAAGTTCCAGATGACGGTGTCGGAGTACGACAAGATTCTCATCGTCTCGGCCGATGGCACCTACCGCATCACCGATCCACCGGACAAGCTCTTCGTCGGCAAGCGGGCGCCCGCGATCGAGCCTTTCGACAAAGAGACCGGCGTCATCCTGACCTACGTCTACCGCGACGAGGAGCGCAAACCCTGGGCCAAGAAGATCCATATCCAGGGCTTCATCAAAGACAAGGAATACGACCTGATCAAGGGTAAGAAGGGCAAAGTCGAGAGGCTCTGGGTCGGTGAGCCCACCCTGCTGGCGCACATGATGTTCATCCCGATGAAGCGCCAGCGAAAAAAGGACGACTGGTTCAACCTGGCCGATCTCGATGTTTGCGGCCTGGGCAGCCGCGGCACCCGGATGGCGCTGAAAGGAGTGCAGCGGTTTAAATTCCACAAGGGTGGATGAGAGGCAGCGTATGCCTA
>JBCCGX010001557.1:0-1918 GCA_039029035.1 Acidobacteriota bacterium
GCCCAAGGGGGCTCGGCTGTCCAGCCGACGTTGCCCGACTCGGCGTCGTCGGCGAAGACGGGCGCTAGCGGCAGAAGTAGGACGTCGCGTGTCGCCGTCTGTGAGTCGGCGAGGACCAGGCCGGCCAAGGTCTCCGGGGCGTAGCCCGGCGCCGTGACCTCGACATCATAGGTGGCGCTCGGCAGCTGCTGGGAGAAGCTGCCGTCGACCGGATCGGTGGTGATCTCGAAGGCACCGAGGATCAGGGTGGCAGCGAGCGGATCGCCGCTGCTGGCATCACGCACGGAGCCATCGAAGGTGGGGGCGACGGCCGGGTCGATGACGTACAGAAACTCGGCGCTCACCGCGCCGAAGGTGGTGGTCGAGTCCTGGCCGCGAACAAAGAGAGTGTGGCGACCCGGCGCCAGGCCGGTGGTATCGATCGCTGCTTCCGCATCCTCGACGGTGGTGTTGAAGGCGCCGTCGGCGGCCGTCATGGCGATGGCCGAGCCACCCAGCCACGGTGGGGTGCTGACGTAGACCTCGCCGCCGAGGATGTTCTGCGACGGCTCCGTATCGACGTGGCGCGTGTCGTCCAGCGTCGCCGTGAGCTCGACCAGCTGGCCGGCGGCGACCGGCAACGGCGGGATCGCCGGGTCGATCGTGTCGGGGCCGGACGGGGTCACATAGGGGGTGCGGACGTTCTTGGCGATGTGCTGCAAGGCGGCCAGGTTGCCGGGCAGGATGTTGGCTTCGAAGAAGGAACAGTCCTCGAAGAACGAGGTCCCCAGTTCGACCGTGTAGCCCGGGACGCCGAGGTGACCGTAGGCATAGTCCTTGGTCGAGCCGTCGACAATGCCGAAGCTACCGAGCGTCGCGTTGTAGTTGGGAAAGAAGGCGTACTTGCGAGCCAGGGTGAGCAGACCCTGGCCGTTGGGTGGGTTGCCGCCGCCCGACTGGAACGACCAGGGGGACAGCACGATCTGGCCGAAGCTGTGGATATCGAGGTAGATCCCTTCGGCATCCAGCGGCGCCGGGGTGACGAGGTCGTCGGGGCGTTGGTCGGGAAAGACCGCCTCCATGTGCGCCTGGACAGCCTGGGCCTCGGGCTCGGACGCGGCGCTCGGGCCACGGAAGGTCAGGCTACAGGCGGACGTGCTCGAGCCACCGCAGCAGCCCCACTCGAAGTCGAAGTTCCGATTGAGGTCGATGCCGCGGGTCTCGGTGTTGGCGCAAAAGTCGTTGTTGGCGTTCTTGCGCCACGACAGACCGGTCTCAGCTTGCTTGCGGCCATCCGGGTTGGTCATCAGCAGCAGGTGGATCTCGTGGTGGTCGAGAATCCAGGTGATATCGGGGTCGACGCCGTAGCCCTCGACCAGGGTTTCGGCGAACCGCGTCACCAGCTCGGCGGTGGCGTACTCGCGGGCGTGAGTCGAGCCGGTCACCATCAGGGCCGGCTTGTCGCCAGCGATCGCCGAGTTGGTCAGCCGCAGGACCTGCAGGTCGAAGCCTGCTGGTGGCGTGTTGATCTTCTCCCAGCTGTCGCCGACATCGATCCAGGTCGCCAAGTCGGGGTGTTGGTCGGCGATCGCCGCGCCCGTCGCGAGGGTCTCTTCGACCGTCCGATAGCACCCGAAGCCGGGGATGCCGGTGATCGAGTCGATCCCCCGGGCGCGGTAGTGGGCGATGGTCTCGAACACCGCTGTTCGATCCGCGTCCACTTCGAGCTGCAAGCCCGCCTCTTGCAGAAACTCGAGGTCGGCCCGACCGTCGGCGTGGACCAAGACCATGTCCTTGGCCGGAAAGACTCCGATATGGTCGAAGCGCTGGCTGAGGTCGCGCAAGGTCTCTTCGCTGGCACCGTAGGCGCGGAAGACCCAGGGGCCGTCCCCCTCGAAGGGCGCCTGGGCGGTGGCGGCGGTGGCCAACAAGGTGAGCA
>JBCCGX010001558.1:0-1917 GCA_039029035.1 Acidobacteriota bacterium
GCGCGGCTGATTGTCTACTGGTCGCTGGCTGCGGCCGGACTCACCCTCGCTGTCTTGCCCCTGGTGATGGCGTTGCGCGACATCACGGTCGCCTATTCACGGCTTTCGATGGCCCAGCACGGCGTCTCCGTCGCCGCCCGGCGCAGCGGCAAGATCAAGGCCTGGGTGCAGGGCCTGGGCGCGATCTTCCTGTTGCTCGGACCACTGCACGTGGGCTGGAGTAGCCCGGGCTCCGTGGTGGTCGCCTCTTGGCTGGTGCTGCTCGTCACCGCCGCTTCGGCGATCGAGTACGTGGCCGCAGCGGTTAGATCCTCATCACCGTAGCGACGTCTTCGTCGATAGCGTCCCCTTCGGGGCGACCCGTCAGCCAGGTGACGACGAAGAGCACGGTGAAGGACGCGGCGAGGGAAAAGGCCGAGGGCAGCACGCCGGGCTGCAGAGGCGGTTTGGGTAGGGACGGCAAGAAGGATTGCTTGGCGAGAAACTCGAGCAGCAGATTGAGACCCAGGCCGGTGGCGATCGAGGCGGAGGCCGCAACCGGCGTCACCCGCTTCCAGTTGAGGCCGACCGCCACCGCCGGGGCCAGGGCGGCGGCGAAGGTACCGAAGGCGAAGGTGCCCAGCAGCGCGATGAGATCACCATAGAGGAAGGCGAAGACGGCCGAGGCAACCGCCACACCGACGATCGCGATCCGGCCCCAGAAGAGCTCGCGCTCGACCCGGCGCCCGAACGCGCGCGGCAGATCGCGCACCAAGGCCGCCGAGGCAATGTTCACGAACGAATCGGCGGTCGACATGATGGCCGCCAGAACACCGGCGAAGACCATTCCCGCCAGGATCGGCGGCGCGAAGGAGAGCAGAAAAGTCGGCGTCGCCTCGTCGGGATTGGCCAGGGCATCGATCGTGCCCGACGCGACCAGGGCCGGAATCGCCAGCCCGATACCGAGCCAGATCAGAATCACCAGGGTCTGGGACACGCCGAGGATCAGCGGCATCCACTTGAGCTTGCGCGGGTCGTCGAGCATGTAGAACTTGTGCAGGGTCTGCGGCTGGCCGAGGTTGCCGACGGCAAAAACGAAGAAGAATCCCATGGCGGTCAGCACCGGCACGTTGCCCAGGGGATCGAGAAACTCCGGACCGAAGGCCTCGGAGCCGGCGATCTGCTGGGCAATGGAGGTCAGCCCACCACCGGAGGCCATGGCGTAGTAGAAGACCGCCACGGCGGCGCCGACCATCAGGGCGCCCTGGAAGACGTCGGTATAGACCCCGGCCACCATGCCGCCAGCGACGGCGTAGAACAGCACGACGACGAGACCGGCGGTCATCGCGGCAGCCAGGCTCCACTCGCCGAACATGGCCCGTGTGCCGAAAATCGCCTCGATGATCCCCCCCATGGCCTGGAGTTGGGCCCCGAGGTAGCCCACCGTACCCACCACCACCGCCGTCGCCGCCAGGCCCGACGCCCAGCGCGAGCGAAAACGACACAAGATGGCATCGGGCACGGTGTAGACCTGACGCACCTCGGCCAGGAGCCGCAGGCGCTTGGCGACGGTCCAGCTGAGCAGACCGGCGGTGAAGCTGACCGGCGCCGTAATGAAGAACGACGCCATGCCGAGGCGGTAGGTGAGACCCGGGCCGCCGA
Source organism: Acidobacteriota bacterium (assembly GCA_039029035.1). Taxonomy (GTDB): domain Bacteria; phylum Acidobacteriota; class Thermoanaerobaculia; order Multivoradales; family J023; genus JAAELT01. The sequence goes on from JBCCGX010001558.1 coordinate 1,642, forward strand.
TGAAGAGAAAACCCGACATCGCCGCCGACATGGTGGCCAGCGCCGTGACCAACAAGCCGATGCCCTGGCCGGCAATGAAGAAATCCTTCGACGAACGGGTCCGCCGCGCCGCCCAGAGGCCGATCGCCAAGACCACCGCCAGGTAGGCCAGCGTCGTCAGAACGATGGCCGGCTTGTCGAGCGCCGGCACGGTCAGTCGCCCTCCGTCGCGTTGCCGAATCGGCGCCGCAGATCGTCGAGATCCTCCTGACGCAGGCCGAAACGCTCGAAGGTCCA
>JBCCGX010001559.1:0-1910 GCA_039029035.1 Acidobacteriota bacterium
GGAGCAGCCGATGACCCAGGTGCCGGGAACCGACCTGTTCTACCACTCGGTAGAGCTCGAGCCCGATTCGCGCATCAGCTACCTGTTCATCAAGGATTACGAAGAAGAGGTCGATCCTCGCAATCCGCGCCGGACCACGACTACCGTCGTCGGCAAGGACATGGAGATGTCGCGTACCGGCGAGGCGATGGAGATCTCCTGGCTCGCCATGCCACAGTGGCGCTCCCCGGCCCACTTGGAAGACGCCCCCGAAGCCTCTCGCGGACGCCTCGCCAGCCACGAAGTGGAGAGCCCGATCTTGAAGGAAGCCGTGGCCGGCGCGCCGCCGGGAGCGCCGACGCCGGAGCCCAAGATCGGCCTCGAGGTCTACCTACCGCACGGCTATGACGCCGGCGAGACGCGCTATCCCGTCGCCTACGTCCACGGCGGCAAGGCGCCGTTGGAACATGGCCGGATTCCCAACAGCCTCGACAACCTGATCGGTAAGAGCGTCGAGCCGGTGATCGTCGTCTTCGTCGATATTCCGGGCCGCGGCCCCCAGGGCGCCCAGGCCTTCCTCAAGGAGGTCGTGCCGTTCATCGACGAGACCTACCGCACCGTCGACGCCCCCGAAGGGCGGGCCAACATCGGCACCAACGCCGCCGGCGTCGGCGCCATGGTCAACACCCTGTCGAACCGTGATCTCTTTGGCAAGGTCGCCATCCAGAGTGTCGGCTTGATCACCCTCTTCGAAAACATGATCTATCCCCTGCTCGAAGACCTCGGCGACGAGCCGCCGGTGGTCTACATGGATTGGGGGACCTACGACATACGCAATCCGCACGAGAACTGGGACATCCCGGCGGCCAACCGCCGCCTGGCCAAGGCCTTCGCCGAGAAGGGTGTCGAGGTCGCTGGTGGCGAGGTCCACCAAGGTGCTGGCTGGTCCAATTGGCGCAATCGCACGGGCGACATGTTCGAAGCGTTGTTTCCGGTGCGTTGAGATCCTTCCTGGGTTCAGCCGCGGAACGTGGTCGGGGTGCACGGTGTGTGCCCGCGTCTCGAGGTTGGTAGGCGAAGCTAGTGCAGCATCAGCCCAGAACACGGCCAGCGGCGTCCGCCAAGGCAACCCCGCACTGCGCAAGGTGTTGACCTTCCGGCGTTACTGAATAGCTCGGGCGCGGCGGTCTTTCGTCGAAGAGCTCACGCCGGATACATCCGGCGTCGGCCAGTGCTTCGAGCGACCTGGCAATGGCTCTCGGGCTTGCTGTCGAAAGGGCAGCTTCAATCTCGGAGTAGCGCGCCGCGCCCATCCGCACTGCCGCGAGCACCGGAAGCGACCATTTTTTTGCCAGCAGGTCCGACCAGCCCCCGTCCTCGGCAGCGCGCACCACATCTCGGGACTGAGGAGCGATCGCTTTTCCCCGAGGCGTCAGGATGTACTCCGGGCGGAGGGGATGGCCGTATCCCGGGTTCAACAGGGTCAAGCCCAACTCGTCCGTCGCTGCCAAGGCTCTTCTGAGCGACTGACGATTGATGTCCAACAGCGAGCAGAGGACGGCGAATCGTTGGCCGCTGCCCATGGCTGCGACGAGCGGAATCACCCAGCGATGGTGGCTGAGCCCGACGAGGGCGGGCAAGGTTGGCGGCACGGTCTTCGCTTCTAGGCTTGTCACAAAAGTATAGTTACTATACATTTGTCCCGGCGGCAAGAGTCCGCCTCAACACAAAACGAAGGAGAAATGATGACCGAATCAGCAACCTTGGGCTACAACGGAGGTCTGACCTGCGCACTCCAGTGCAGCGATCTCGATGCGAGCCTCGCGTGGTACCAGGAAGTCCTCGGCTTCGAGCTACTGTACAAGGAAGGGGATCTTGCATGGGCCGAGCTCCGCACGCCGGTTGAAAACGTGCAACTGGGACTCGGCCAA
>JBCCGX010001560.1:0-1907 GCA_039029035.1 Acidobacteriota bacterium
CCTGCTCGAAGCACGGATCGCCCGTGATCCGGGAGCGCTGCACCTGGATGTTGGCGAAGCAGCCGATCAGCTCTTCGAGCTCCGGGCGGTCGCGGTTGGCGATCGGCGCGCCGACGGTGACGTCCGCCTGCCCGGTGAGACGGTGGAGCCAGGCCTCGAACGCTGCCAGCAGCGTGATGTAGAGCGTCGTCGCGTGGCCGCGGCTCAATCTCTCGAGGTCCGTCGCCAGAGCCTCCGGCCAATGAAAACGCTGGCTGCGGCCGCGGAAGCTCTGGACCGCCGGTCGCGGACGATCGGTGGGGAGCTCGAGATCCTGAACCCCTGTCAGCTGCTGCCGCCAATAGGCGAGCTGCCGTTCTAGCCGCTCGCCGACCAGCCAGCGGCGCTGCCATACTGAGAAGTCGGCATACTGGAAGGGTAGCTCGGGCATCGACACCGGCCGGTCGGCCCGAAGCGCGTCGTAGAACGTTGCCAGCTGACGCTGCAAGACCTCGATCGACCAGCCATCGATGACGATGTGGTGCAACGTGAGGTTCCAGGCGGTATCGTCGTCGGCGAGTTGGATCCACAGTGATCGGATCATCGGTCCCTGGGCTAGATCGAAAGGACGCCGGGTCTCCGTCCCCATCTGTCGCCGCGCTTCGGCCCAGCGTTCCGTCGCCGCCAACCGCCGGAGGTCGATCCGTGCCATGTCGGGGTGGGGCCGGGTCTCGACCACCTGCACCGGGCTTGCCTGACGCAGCGGGAAACGGGTGCGCAAGACCTCGTGCTGGCTGACGATCAGGTGGAGTGCTCGCTGCACGGCCGAAAAGTCGACCGGTCCGCGCAAGCGCCAGGCTAGTGGCTGGTTGTAGAACGCGTTGCCCGGCGCAAGGCGATCGAGAAACCAAAGGCGCTGCTGGGCGAACGACAAAGGAAGATCCGGGTCGCGGGCGACCCGCTCGAGGGCCGGCTCGTCGACTCGTGCAGCGCTGCGGGCGGTGAGGAAGGCGAGGATCTCGTCCCGCTGGCTGGCGACTTCGGCGCGCAGTGCCTCGCTCAGAGTCCCCGCCGGCGCCCGAAGCCGCAAGCGTCCATCCTGTGGCTCGACCTTCACACCCATCTGATGCAGGCGAACGAGGAGCTCGGCGACAGTCACAGCAGTACTTCCTCCTCGTCGATAGGGCTCGTCGCCGCTCCCTCTACCGGCGGCGCGGGGAGATGGTGGGCCGCGATTTCCATTGCCAGGGCGGCCACCGTCGGGGCCTTGAAAAATGCCGGTAGGGACAGGGGTGCACTAAAGCGCTGGCGTAATCTCGACAAGAGTCGTGTTGCCAGCAGCGAATCGCCACCGAGCTCGAAGAAATTGTCGTCCACCCCCAGTTGCTCGAAGCCCAAAAGCTCGCTCCACAGGTCGACGATCGCCTCCTCGGTGGCGTTGCGGGGAGCCACGTAGTCGGCCTCGAGCTGCGGCCTGGACGCTGCTTCGTCAGGCTCGGGAGGCTCCGCCAGTGGGAGCACCGAGCGTCCCCGTAGCCAGGAGTCGAGACGCGGCTCGAGAGCCACCGTCGAGATCACCAGCTGCCTCTCCTCGGCCGCCACCAAGGCGCGCCGCAAGACTTCGACGCCGTCCTTCGCGGTCATCGCATGGCGGTCGTTCTCGCGGTCCTTCGGAGCGTTGTCTGTCGCGGTGCGGTCTGGCGCTGTGCTGTCCCTCACCGTGCCACCGTCTTTGACCCAGGCGTCCCAGACAATGTTTTGCCAGGGCACTGCGCTGCGGCCCCGGCGCTCGGTGACGAAGGCATCGGCGAAAAGGCCGGCGGCACTTGCGGCGTGGGAGCCGGCGCCTCCAAGGAAGGGAGCGAGAGGGGTACACACGCAACAGAAGTCGAGCGGTCGCCCGGCGAGTGCCAGATCGAGGGCTCGTA
>JBCCGX010001561.1:0-1899 GCA_039029035.1 Acidobacteriota bacterium
CGAGTGGCCGTTGCTGGTCGAGCGTTTGCAGGCCGATGCCGGGGTCGAGGTCGCCCTGTGTACCGGCGGCTCGCTGTTGGTGGCGCACCAGGCCGACCTACCGCACCTGGATCGTCTGGAGCGCGCAGTGCGGCGTCACGTCGGGCAGGATCCGGCGATGCACGCGCTCGATCGCGCCGCCCTGGCGCAGCTCGAGCCGAGCCTGGCGGAGCGCTTCCACCGCGCTCTGTGGATGGAGCCGGAGATGGCGATCGCCAACGATGCGCTGTTTGCGGCGCTGCTTGCGGCCATGGAGAAGCGCGGTGCCGCCCTGCGCTTCCAGCGCTCGGTGCAGCGTATGGGCCAGGGCTGGCTGGAGGCCGGCGAGCGGCGGACCTTCGATTGGGTCGTCGACTGCCGTGGGATTGGCGCGCGCTCAGAGATCGAGGGCCTGCGCGGTGTGCGGGGCGAGGTCGTGCGGGTGCGCGCGCCCGAGGTCGATCTCAGCCGACCGGTGCGTCTGCTGCACCCGCGCTACCCTCTGTACGTGGTGCCGCGACCCGGCGACCGATTCGTTATCGGTGCCACTGAGATCGAGAGCGAAAGCCGCGACGGGGTCACCGTGCGCTCGGCGCTGGAGCTGCTGTCGGCCCTGTTCAGCCTGCACCCCGGGTTCGCCGAGGCCGAGATCGAAGCCATGCTCTCCAACCTGCGGCCGGCCTTCGGTGACCACCGGCCGCGACTGGAGATCTCCGACGGGCTGGTACGGATCAACGGCCTGTACCGCCACGGCTACCTGCTGGCGCCGGCGATGACCGGCTGGGTCGAAAACCTGATCTTGCGCGGTGAGGCGCCGGAGCACCCGGTGGTCCTGAGGACGGCATCGGCAGAGGCGGAATCACCGGAGCCGGTGCCGCCAGAAGCCGTGTTGGTATGAGGAGTGATCGCGAATGAAGGTGACCGTCAATTCCGAAGTTGTCGATATGCCGGCCGGCACCACTCTCGAAGCGTGGCTCTCGGTGTCGGATTATGCCCAGCGCCCCTGCGCCGTGGCGGTGAACGAAACGTTCGTGCCGCGCCAGTCGCGGGCCGACACGGTGCTGCGCGAAGGGGATCGCATCGACGTGCTGGAGGCCTTTCAAGGTGGCTGAGCCAACCCGTGAGCCCAACCCTGATGCCTGGCGCCCCTACGGGGTCGAGCTGTCGAGCCGCTTGTTCGTCGGCACCGCCCTCTACCCGTCACCCGCCATTATGGAGGACGCGATCCGGCAGGCCGAGAGCGAAGTCATCACGGTGGCTTTGCGGCGCCAAGCACCGAAGAAATGCGGTGGGCAAGCCTTCTGGGAACGACTCGAGGGCCTTGGCAAACGGTTGCTACCCAACACCGCCGGCTGCTTTCGGGTGGAAGAGGCGGTCACTCTGGCCGAGATGTCGCGCGAGTTGTTCGAAACGAATTGGATCAAGCTCGAGGTCATGGGGGACGACTATAACCTGCAGCCCGATCCCTTCGGCCTGGTCGAAGCGGCCACCGAATTGATCCAACGCGGTTTCGCCGTGTTTCCCTACTGCACCGACGACCTGGTGCTGTGCAAGCGTCTGCTCGACGCGGGTTGCGAGGTCCTGATGCCCTGGGGCGCGCCGATCGGCACCGGCAAGGGGCTGATGAATCCCTACGCCCTGCGCACCCTGCGCGAGCGCCTGCCGGAGGTGCCGTTGGTCGTCGATGCCGGGCTGGGCCTGCCGTCCCATGCCGCGGCGGCGTTGGAGATGGGGATCGACGCGGTGCTGCTCAACACCGCGATCGCCAAGGCCGACGATCCGGTGCTCATGGCGGGGGGATTTCGCGATGCGGTGCGGGCCGGCCGCGCCGCTTTCCGGGCTGGGCCCATGGCGCCCGGTGAGACCGCCGCGCCGAGCACG
>JBCCGX010001562.1:0-1898 GCA_039029035.1 Acidobacteriota bacterium
AACACCTACCCCACCGCCGTTTCGAAGCAGCCTGGGGCGGCTAGCGATCTCGAAGCCGCGGTCGGCGGCGATGTGGCCGATCACCTGGCCCGAAGCGTATTGAACCTGCCGCTCTTCGCCCACATCACAGACAGCGAAGTCGACGAAGTCCTCACTGTCATGGAACGCGCCATGGCGGCGGTGGCTGGAGCGAGCCCTGATGGAGCCTCCTGATGAGTAACGAAGCCAGTGATATCCACCTGGTAGCGATCGGCGGTAGCGTCCGTCCCGCCAACTTCACCAACCGAGCCCTGGCCCTGGTCGTCGACGAGGCACGCCAAGATTCCAGAGTCGAAGTCGAAGTGTTCGATCCGGCAAACCTCGATCTTGCTCCGCCCGGCTCCCAGTCGGATGACGGCGCCAAGCTACGCGCCTCGGCCGAGGCGGCGACCGGCATCATCCTCGTCACACCGGAATACCACGGCTCCTTTTCCAGCGTCATGAAACAGGTGATCGAGAACCTCGGCTTCCCATCCGTCCTGGCGGGCAAACCGATCGCGCTGCTCGGCGTCGCCGCCGGCGGCATCGGCGCCATCAAAGCCTTGGAGCACTTGCGCAGCGTCTGCTCCCACATCGGCGCCATCGTTCTCCCCCGCTCGGTCTCGGTCGCCGGCGTGCAGCAGACCTTCGACGACGAGGGAAATTGCCTCGACGCTGCGGTCGAAAAGCAAGTGCGCGGCGTCGCCACGCGCTTGATCACCTACATCGACGAAGCGGTCTGCCCGAAGGCCGCGTCATAGCTCAGGAAAAGCAGGCTTAGGAAAAGATCGACTCGTGCCGCATCCCGTCGTTGTCGGGACCGTTGGTCACCAGGAAGATCTCGAGACTCCCCATGGCTTCGTTGTCCACACGAAAAATCCCCTGCTGCAAGGGGACATCCATGGGACCGCGGAAAATGAGGGAGAACGGCTGCCGATGCTCCCAATCGGTGGCTGGGGCAACTAGGCTACGGACCTCGATGAGCTCGGTTTCGAGCGGACCGTGGCCTTCGACCTGGACGGTGAAGGTCTGATGGAGGCACTTTTCGAAATCGTCTTTAGTGAGCTGCTCCAGCACGGGCCTATCCTTCCTTGATCGAAGTCTCGGGCGGTGTCCATTCCATCAGGTGATAGACCCCCTGCTCCTCGATCTTCTCGAAGCCGAGCCGCAGGTAGAGGCGCATCGCCGGATTGTTGTGCTCGACATGGATGCGTACGAGCTTGCCAGCCTCTTCCCCTTCCGCCAGGATGTCCTGCATGATCGCGCCGCCGAGTCCCTGACCCCGGCTCTCGGGTAAGAGGGCGATATCGATCAGGCGGATCTCGTCCTCGCGGCGATCGATGTACAGCCGCCCGATCGGTTCGCCACCGAGCAGAACCAGATCGAAAGCCGCCTTGGGGAACTGCTGCATGTAGTACTTGTGCTGCGCATCGAACTGAAAGCGGAGAAAGTCGTCCTTCTCCTGATCACTCCACGGGACAGCGGCCATCTCGTCAGCTCGAGTGGAAGCGTAGATGCGCTCCAGCAGCGGCCGATCCTCATCGCTGATCGGGCGCAGGGTCGTCTGGGTCGATGGGGACGGTGGCTTCACAGCCGGCGAAGCCTACACCGTCTCCGACATCGGGTCCACTGAAGCCCGGGTGGACCGGCGCGCGAGCCCCCCGCTACCCCACGTCTACTTGCGACAGCAATTCGCTCCCCGCGAGCGGGCAAGACTCACGGATCGCCCTCGATGCCAACGACAGCCTCAGCGCTCGCGGTGACGGTCAGCGTGGTGGGTCGAGTTCCTTGTGCCCCGGGCTGTTGCCGTGCTCTCTCCTCGCCGGGCGCGCGGAGATCACAGCCTGCGACGTCGATCGAGGGCTCGGCCGCCCCCTCTT
>JBCCGX010001563.1:0-1893 GCA_039029035.1 Acidobacteriota bacterium
GTGCCGTCACCCGATCCTCGCCGGTTCAATGAGATCGTGGTCGGCATCCTCGGTCGAGCTCTGCAGGTCTCGCCGCTCGAGCTGTGCTCGACGGTGTGGACATCGAACCATGTCCACAGCTTGGTCGTGGTCCATGACCAGAAACAGCTGAGCCGCTTCATGCACCATCTGGGCTGCAACATCTCCAAAGAGGTTGGTGGCCGCCTTCGCGGCTGGCGCGGCGCCTTCTGGGAACGGCGTTACGATGGCATCGTCGTCTCGAACGAACCCGAGGCGCAGTGGCGGCGTCTCAAGTATCAACTGAGCCACGGTGTCAAAGAAGGGTTGGTCGAGTCGCCACTGCAGTGGCCCGGCGTGCACGCCGCCCGCGCCTTGGTGCACGGCGAGCCGCTCGAGGGCTATTGGTTCAACCGATCGAAAGAGTGGTCGGCGAACAACCGCGGCCTCGCTGTCGGTCGCTACGACTTCGCCACCCGCTACCGGGTCGACTTCGCTCAGCTCCCAGCCTTCCGTCACCTGACGCCAGAAGAGTACCGCGGCAAGGTCGCCGAGTTGATCCGGGAAATCGAGGAAGGCGAAGCGCGCCGGGATGGCAATCCGGTAGCCGGTGTCGACAAGATCCTGAGTCAGAGTCCTTACCGGCCGCCGACTCGCCAGGCCCAGCGATCACCCAAGCCACGGTTCCACGCCGCCTCGAAACCGGCACGCCTCGATTTCGAGGCCGAGCTCGCGGCGTTCCTGGCCGAGTACTGGGGAGCCTCTGAGGTTTTGCGGTCCGGCAACCTCGAGGCCGCTGGCTGGTTTCCCGAAGGTTGCTTCCCGCCGGCCCTAGCCTTTACAGGCGCAGCGCCACCACGGCGTCCCCCATTGCCGCCGACGCGGCGACTCGAGGTCCTCGATACGGGTGAGATCGAGCGTGGTGCGATCCCGATCGTCGAGATTGTGCCGGCGGTTCGCAACACCGAGATCTTACCTCGCGCGCGGGGTCAGCCACCCTGAGCCTTGCGAGACCCGCGTCGGCCCAGGGCAGGTCGCGCGAGCCGTGAGTACGGAAGAACTAGCGCCCCGAATCGTCGGCGCCTCTTGGAGGCATTGAGGCCGATGTGTGCCCAGAGAGAGGGCAGGTAGGCCGACCAGGCCATCTTCGAGCCGACCGCCAGCCGTTTCGTAGCACTTCGGAGCCACACAATGGTTGCGCCCAAAGGAGGACACAGTTCCGACTCTGGACTCGGCAACAAGTCGCTCTTTTTCAGAGAATTAGTTGCACCTGGCACCGATAGTCAGGCGACCGATTGCGTCAAGGTGGACGCCCCAGCACCGTGAGGTCACGCCACGTTTCGGAGATCATCAGAGCGCCGATTCGGCCGCTGAATGGACCTTCGGAGGTCTGCAAAGCGACGATTCGGCCGCCGAACCGCCCTCCGGTGAATCTCAGAACCCGAGTGCGGCCGCCGCACCAGCCCTCGGCGATCCGCAGAGCCCCGATTCGGCCGCCGCACAGGTCTTCTGCAATTTGCAGAACATTCGTGGAGTCGCCGCAGAGGCGTTGTGGAATCTCCGGATCGGCCGTGGGGACGCCGCACAGAGGATCTAGGACTTCGAGAGTGCTCGTGGGGCCGCCGCAGAGCCGTTCTGGGATTTCTAGAAGGCTCGCGCGGACCCTCCATGGGCGTTCTGCAATGTGCCGAAAGCCTGGAGTGGGTAGACGGGCCTTCTAGGATTCCCGCTAGTATCGCTTTATGCTTCAGAGCTTCCATTGGAAAGACTGCCGCGAGACGCTTACCCGCCTCGACGCCCAGTCGCAGCTGGTCCTCGAGCCCAAGGGACGGTTCTTCGAGTCCGAAAGCGTGCGTGTAAGGCCTCCGCTCGTCTTTCCGCTCACACCGGGAATCA
>JBCCGX010001564.1:0-1890 GCA_039029035.1 Acidobacteriota bacterium
AAGTCCTGCGGATAGTGATTGCGCCCGCGCAGAATGATGAGGTCCTTGAGACGCCCGGTGACGAAGAGCTCTTCACCGTGGAGAAAACCCAGGTCGCCGGTGCGCAAGAAAGGCCCGCGCCGCGAGTCCGCCAGGTGAGCGGCGTAGTCGCGCTCTGTCTCTTCGGGCCGGCGCCAATAGCCACGCGCCACGCTCGGCCCGGCGAGCCAGATCTCGCCGATACGACCGGGCGAGCATTCCAGGCACGTCTCCGGGTCGACGATGCGCAGACGCTGACCCGGCCAGGTTCGACCGCTGCCGACCAGGTGCCGGCTTGGCGCGATCGGTGGCTCCGCGGTCGCGCCGACGGCCGACTCGGTTTCGTCAGCGGCCGACTCGGTTTCGTTGGCGGCCGGCGACAACGCCCGCCCACCCTCGAGCGCCGCAGCGTCGAACGTCTCGACCACCGGCGCCTCCCGCGGCGAGCCGCCGGAGACAAAGAGGGTCGCCTCAGCCAAGCCGTAGCAAGGGAAGAACGCGCGGCGCGCAAAGCCCTGGGGGGCGAACGCCTCGGTGAAACGCTCCAAAGTCTGGGCTCGCACCGGCTCGGAGCCGTTGAAGGCGACCTGCCAGCTCGACAGATCGAGCTGCTCGCGGTCCGCCGGGCGAATCTTGCGGACACAAAGATCGTAGGCGAAGTTGGGTCCACCACTCGTCGTCGCGCGATAGTGCGAGATCGCCATGAGCCAACGCTGCGGTCGCAGCAGGAAGGCCATCGGTGACATCAGGATGCTGTGGGCACCGACATAAACCGGCTGCAAAACGTTACCGATCAGCCCCATGTCGTGGTAGAGAGGCAGCCAGCCGACGATCACCGACTCGGACGATTGAGCGAACGCTCGGCGGATCGTCTCCTCGTTACACAGCAGGTTCCCGTGGGTCACCACCACGCCCTTGGGGGTCGATGTGGAGCCCGAGGTGTACTGCAGCAGAGCCACCGACTCGCCGGTCGGCCGTGGATCGACCCAGCCGCTGACAGCGTCGGCCGCCATCGACTCCGACATCGCCAGCCAGCCGGCAGCAGCGAGCTCGGGGATCCCGGCGCTGAGCGCCTGCCGGCTTGCATACAGCTCGGCGCTGCTCGACACCCATTGCGGCCGGGCGTCGCACGCGATCGACTCCAACCGTGTATCGGTCTCGCGCTTGCGACCGCCGAGGCGCGGCGGATAAGAGGGCACCGCCACCAATCCGGCGAGCAGGCAGCCGAAGAAGGCCAGAATGAAGTCCACTCCGGGTGGATGCAACAGCAGCACCCTGTCGCCCGGCTGGGCACCGCGACGCTGCCAGCTGGCCGCCAGCGCGCAAGCTTGGCGGCCTAAGTCACCGTAGGTCAGGCGAGCGCTCTCGACCTCGCCGTCACGCAAGAAAGTAAAAGCGAGACGGTCGGGGTGCTGCTGCGCGCGCGCGCGCCGCAGCTCGACCCAATTCGCGACCCCGACCGACGGAAGGTGGACTTCGCGCATCGACTGCCGACTCGTTGTTGTCGACCGGGAAGCAGCCAGCCGATCAGGCGACGGCCAGGGGCGCCAGCTCGAGACCGTAGGTCCGCGCCAAGAGCTCCAGGTAACCCTCGGCGAAATCTTCGAGCTTCGGCAAGGCGAGCAGCTCGGTCAGCTGCTCAGGATCGAGGGCCTCGTCGACCAGGCCCGATTGCAAGAGCACCGCCTGGTAGGCTGCTGCTGCGCGCAGCTCCTGGTGCAGGATGTCGATACTGCGCTCGCTACGCGTCGAGCCAGAACCGTTGACCATCTCGTGCGACAACGCTTGCCAGGTCGAAGGCGCAAACAACTCCGCCGCCAATCGCTGCTCGTGCCGGGACTGCAACCGACCGAGCCGCAAGCTATCGTTGGT
>JBCCGX010001565.1:0-1883 GCA_039029035.1 Acidobacteriota bacterium
ATACCCGCCGGCACCAGGGCGACTCGTGCACCGGCGATCGGCCAGCCATCGAGCAGATAGCGCCCTTCCACCGCCAGCCCGAGCTCGAAGCGGATGGCGACATCCGCCGCCGCATCCGGCGCCGCCCAGACCTCGCGTTGCACGTAGACCTGCTCGCAGAGCGCCGCCAGCGAACGGCCGCCGCTGCACAGCATCGCGGCGCCGTCCTCGACCGGCGGCGGTAAGCGCAGCTCGCCGTCTTCGATCGATCGATCGTCGAGGGGGATCACCACAGCGGCCGCCTCGGAAGCCAGAGGCGTCAACTCCAGCCAACCGTCCGCTAAGGCCATCGGCTCGACCACGAGCGCTGGCAGCGAACGGACCAGGCCGGTCTCGGCATCGAGCACCTCGCCGAGCTCCGCCGGGGAGCTGACCTGTGGCGCTTCCTGTGCCGCCAACGGCAAGGCGAGCCACAGCCAAAGCCCGAAAGACAGTATCCGGCGTACTTGGGTCGAGATGGGCATGGGGTTCGTCACTCGCTCAGGATATCGGTAGCTGACACCGCTTCGCAGGGTATACGCTCCAGGCGGCCCGAGCGCGGAATCTGCTAGCCTCATTAGCTCTGACCTACTCAACGACCGTGAGGAACGCGATGGCCCCCCAGAAACTCTCGACCGACGAGATCGAGCAACGTCTCGGCGAGCTCGATGGCTGGACCCTGCAAGACGGCAAACTGCACAAGGACTACGCCTTCGATGATTTCGTCCACGCTTTCGGCTTTATGTCGAGCGTCGCGCTGATCGCCGAAGGGATGAACCATCACCCCGAGTGGTTCAACGTTTACAACCGGGTGTCGATCGATCTCACCACCCACGATGCCGGGGGCATTTCTCCGCTCGACTTCGAGTTCGCCGCCAAGGCCGATGCCTTAGCCTAGATCCCGCCTATTGGTCCTCCGCCTGGGATTCAAATCCCAGGCGACGCACTCTCGCACCTACGGCGCTCTGGTCCCGGAGGGACCGAAGAGCGTAGCCCGGGATTTCAATCCCGGGCGGGTCTGGCCCCTGGCGCACTCGACGCACGCGATCCAGCCCCTAACGGGCTCAGATCCGCTCCGGCTCGGCCACCGTGCGATTACCCCCGGCATTGCCCGTGTTGAGGGTCGAGGCCGGCTCGAACATCATCAGCCACACCTCGTCGTCGGCCACCGGCCGATGCTCGACGCCGCGTGGCACGATCAACATCTCGCCCTCGTCGAGCTCGACATTGCCGCCGTCCGCGTCGTGCCGCTCGATCCGTAGGCGGCCCTTGATCACCATGAAGAGCTCGTCTTCCGCGTCGTGATGGTGCCAGACGAACGGTCCCTGCAGCTTGGCGAGACGCACCTGCTGGCCGTTGAGCTCGCCGACGATCTTGGGACTCCACTGCTCACTGAACAGGCCGAATTTCTGCTCGAGATTGATCTTGTCCATGGCTGAAGCTTAGTACACCTCTGGCCCGTTGCGACCGCTCCGCACAGGGTAATTCGTCACTGGGGCCCGCCGGCGAAACTCGCCGATACGCTCGAATGGATTGCGCCATCGATGCGTAGAGCGAGCCATGGAACCGGCTGCACGGAGGTGGAATCAACCATGGTACTCAAGTTAGCGATCGTCGCCGCCATCACTGTCGTCTTCATCGAGATCGGTTGCCGTCTGGTCTTCAAACAGGGCTTGATCGCGACCCTTTGGGACATCGTCGACAGCCTCGATCCGCGCACCGCCGAGGCCCGCCGCTTGCGACGGGACAAAGGCGGCGCCGGCGCCATACACCGACTGATCGAAAAGCGGCGCAGCACGGCGGCCGAGGTCCTACGGCAGACCGAGCTTGTCGACACCGCTGCGACCTTGACCGAAGAAGTCGCC
>JBCCGX010001566.1:0-1882 GCA_039029035.1 Acidobacteriota bacterium
ACGAGAGCATTTTTGGAGTCCTCCTCTGACCGGTCCACCCCACACGTCATTGTAGGACTCCTGGAACGCTCACGCGGTTCCCCTCAGACACCGATACGGTCTCAGTCCGCTCGCAGACTCGAAGCCGGGTCGACGCGCGCGGCGCGCTGGGCGGGCAGCAGCAACGCCGGTAGCGCAACCAGGCCGAGCAGCAACACAGCAGCGCCGAGGGCCAGGGGTTCGAAGGCACTGATCGAGAAGAGGATGCCAGACAACATTCGACTCAAGCCGAGAGTGATCGGCAGCCCGATCACCACCCCGAGGAGCATCAATCGGCCACCTTGGCGCAAGATCATGCCGATGACTTGCCCGCGACCGGCACCCAGGGCCATGCGAATGCCGACCTCCGAGATTCGTTGGGAGACCGAATAGGTCATCACGCCGTAGATCCCGACCACCGCCAGAGCGAGGGCGACGGCACCGAAGACCCAGGCGATGGTGGTGAAGAAGCGCCACTGCCAGACCGAAGCGGTGACCACCTCACCGGTGCTCATGAGCTCGTGCAAGGGTTGGTTGGGATCGATCTCGGCCACCGCACTACGAATCGCCGCCGCAGTCGCCGCTGAGTCGGTGGCATGGCGGACGACAAGAACCATGCGCGCCGGCGCATACTGGGCATAGGGTAGGTAGAGATGCGATTGGCGGCCGCGATCGAGGCCGTGATGGTGGATGTCGCCGGTGATGCCGACGACTTCGAGCCACTCCGGACCGCCGAAGACCAGCCGCAGCCGTTGCCCCATCGCCTCTTCGCCCGGCCACAAGGCCTCAGCCAGGGCCCGGCTGATGATCGCTTCCTGGCGACCTTCCCTGGGCTGCATCGAGCCGAAGTCGTTGCCCGCCAGGAGAGGAATGCCCATCGCCTGGAGATAGCCAGGCGTGATCAGCCCCACTTGCGGTCGCGGATTGTGCCGCGCCTCCTCGTCGCCCTGGCCCTCGATCACGAGGCTGACGGAGTTGGACCGCCCCTTGAGCGGGAAGAGATTGATCCCACCGACGGCCTCGACCCCCGGCAGGCTCGCCAAACGCTCGAGGTAACGAGTGAGTTGCGCCGCGCGCTCCTCCGGCTCGGCCTCGCGCAGGCTGAGCAGATCGAGGCCGACGGTGAGGCTCTCACTTAGCTCGAAGCCAGGGTCGACCGACGTTAGGTCGATCAGACTCTTGATCATCAATCCGGCACCGACCAACAGAACCAAGGACAAGGCGACTTCCGAGACCACCAGCGAGGCGCGCAGACGGCCACCGCGCCGGCTGCTCCCCTGCCGTTGGCCGCCTTCTCGCAGAGCGCTCGACAGGGTGAAGCGGAAGCTCTGCAGGAGAGGCAGCAGGCTGAAGAGCAGGCCGGCGGCCAGCGACACCGCCAGGGTGTAGAGGACGACTCGCTCATCCATCTCGGTCTGCACCCAGGGGGGAATCCGATCGGCGATCGCCGCGACCATACGCTGCAGGCCGAGCCAGCCGAGACCGAAGCCCAACAGGCCACCAGCTGAGGCGAGCAGCAGGGCTTCGGTCAGCAAGAGCTGCGCCAGCCGCCGGTTCGAGGCACCGAGGGAGCGCCGGATCGCCACTTCTCGCTGGCGCGTGGCACCCCGCGCCAACAGCAGATTTGCCACGTTGGCGCAGACGATCAGCAGCACGAAGGCGATGATCCCCAAGAGTGACAGAGTGATCGGCTCGACGTCGCTGGTCAGGGCTTGGCGCAGTGAGATCGCGCGGTAAACTCGGTCTTGATTGGCCGCCGGATACTCGGCCACCAAACGCTCGCCGAGAGTGCGTACCTCGGCGTCCAAGGTCGATAGCTCGACGCCGTCGCGCAGCCGGGCGATCGAGCCGAGGAAGTTGGTGC
>JBCCGX010001567.1:0-1880 GCA_039029035.1 Acidobacteriota bacterium
ACTTCGACGCGACTGAAGCGGCCCTGCAACGCGCTGCGGCGCTCTACCAATCGCTCGCTCCGAACACTCTCGCGCAAGCCAACACCACGACCAACCTGGGGGTTCTCGCCCTCACACGAGGCCACCTCGAAGAGGCCTCGAAGTACTATCGACGGGCGCTCGAGATCCGCCAGGCCATCGCCCCAGAGAGCCTGGAGACCGCTGCCAGTTGGAGCAACCTTGGCATCGTGGCCATGGAGCAGGGCGATCTCGCAGTCGCGGCACGCTACTACCGGAAAGCCCTCGACATTCGTCGCAAGGTGGCGCCGGAAAGTATCGACCTCACCAACAGCTTGACCACGCTGGGGATGTTGGCGCGGCGCCGGGGGGAAACGCGGGAGGCCCTCGCAAGGGGTCACGAAGCCCTTCAGATCCTGGAACGGATAGCGCCCGACAGTCCCGAGGTCGCGAGCACCCTGAGCAGCCTCGGTCTCGCCGCCTGGCAGCACGGCGATCTGGCCCAAGCTTGGGACTTCACCTCACGAGCATTGAGCCGCCACCCAGCGGACGCACCGGACACGATCGATCGCGCTACATTCTTCAACAATGCGGCCATGATCGCTCTCGATCTCGGCAAGCTGGAGGCGGCGGAAGAGCACGGCCTCCGCGCTCTCGCGCTCTATCGCCGTTTCGCTCCTGGCGGCCTCAAGATGGCGGCGACGCTGTTCAACCTGGGCCAGGTCGCGGCCCGTCGCGAGACCCTGGAGGAGGCCTGGCGCTACCACCACCAGGCGCTGCAGATCCGTCAGCAATTGGCACCGGACAGCTTGCTCCCGGCCGAAAGTCTCAACCTGATCGCCAAGCTGAACCGAGCTCGAGGGCACCACAATGACGTCTCGGGCCCGTTCGAGCGCTCGATCACGACGCTCGAGCGACAGGTCGGAAAGCTCGGCGGCACCCAACATCGCCGCGAGGGCTACCGTGCCCGGTACGAGCTTCTCTACCGCGATTTCATCGCCCACTTGATCGATCGAAGGGCCTGGGAAGAGGCCTTCGACGTACTCGAGCGCTTTCGCGCGCGCAGCTTCCTCGCCATGCTGGCGGAGCGCGATCTGGGTTTCGACCGCGAGGCACCGGAACCTCTGCGCCGCGCCCGGCGCCGCATCGCGGTGCAGTACGACCGCGTGCAGGATCAGCTGGCCCAGCTCAGCCCGGTCCTCGCCGGCGAGAAGACCGAAGATCTGCTGCGGCAGCTCGAAGCGCTGCGCCGGGAGCGCGACGACGTCGCTGTCGCCACCCGCGAGGCCTCGCCGGCCGGCCGGACACAGCCCCTGCAAATCCTGACTCTGGCCGAAGCCCGCGCAGTCCTCGATCCGGGGACCGTGGCGCTCTCCTATAGCGTCGGCAAGCAGCGCACGACCCTCTTCGTCCTGCGCTCGGACGGCGACCTCGAATCCCACACTCTCACGATCGATCGAGACGACTTGGAGCGCCAGGTCGAGCTCTTTCGACGCCTGATTCAACAGCAAGCTCCGCCAGCCGCCACCGGCACCGAAGCCGCGGACCGCGAAGACCTCGGCGCGCAGTTGTACGCCGCCCTGGTGCGGCCAGCCGAGGCGCGAGTCACCAACGCCCGGCGCTTGCTGATCATCCCCGACGGTCCGCTGCACATGCTCCCTTTCGGCGCCTTGCAGGACGCCGAAGGCCGTTACCTGGTGACCCGGGCCGCCCTCCATACGGCACTCTCGATGACCGTCTACGCACAACAGCTGGAAGCTCGCACCGCGGACCGCCAGGCGGCGACGTTCGATTTCGTCGCTTTCGGTGATCCGCTCGTGGGCCAGGAGCCAACAGGGCCCCAGCTCGTCGCCAGCGATCCGCTCGACTTGCCGATCCAGCGC
>JBCCGX010001568.1:0-1874 GCA_039029035.1 Acidobacteriota bacterium
GCGACGTGGAGGAGACTTTGGCACAGAGCGGGCTTGAGTATCGACGCGACGAGGACGTCGCCGCCGAGGCCGCGCGGCGGGTGGCACAGGGCGAGGTCGTGGGATGGTTTCAAGGCGGCATGGAGTTCGGGCCACGCGCCCTGGGCAATCGCTCGCTGCTGGCCGATCCGCGCACCGCGGAAACCCGCGAACGGATCAATCACAAAGTCAAGCACCGCGAGGCCTTCCGCCCTTTCGGGCCGAGCGTGCTGGCCGAGAAGGCGGATGAATGGTTCCACATCGGCCGTGATTCCGATTGTTACAAATACATGCTCATCGCCTGCCCGGTGCGGGACGAGAAGCGCTCGCAGATCCCCGCCGTGGTGCATGTCGACGGCACCTCGCGGATCCAGTCGGTCTACCGAGATATGTCACCCAAGTACCACCGTCTGATCTCCCTTTTCGAGCGCGAGACAGGCGTGCCCCTGGTCCTCAACACCTCGTTCAACGACTCCGAGCCCATCGTCTGCACGCCGAGTGACGCCCTGGCGACCTTCGGCAACACCCGGATTGACTCGCTGATCATCGAAGACTTCGTGGTGGAACGGAGCCACCCGGCTTAAGGCTTCAGCGCCCATTCGATATGCTGCCCCGTCCGAGGTCGATCGGCCTCGGGACCGGGACGATGAAGAGCGAGAGCCCACAAGACCGGCACGGCAAAGAGATTGTCCGCCGACTGCGCAGCGTGGCGCGGATTCCGGGCTTGCTCCACGCCAGCCCAGAGGGGATCCACCTAGCGGTCCGTAAAGCTGGCTCGATCCGTCAGCCGGCTTGGTTGGCCAGTCTCCTCCGGGCGGACCAGCTCGGTCCGCTGACGGAATGGAGCCAGGCGCTCGAGGCGAGAGAGATCATCGACCTCGATGTCTCCCTGTTGAGCCGCTGGAGCTATCGTCTCGGGCAGTTGGAGCGCGACCGCGACTTGGATCGGCTGATCGACGCTGGGGTGCGCTCCCTGCGGCGCTATCGGGGACGTGATTTGCGGGCCGAGTGGCAGCGCAACCGATCGCTGATCGAGCGCTATGGCGTCGTTCTGCGGGCCCTGCCGGCGGCGGTGCCCTTTCTCGATGGGACGGCCGATTCGCCAACGGCCGAGCAGTGTTGGGCAGCCCTACCGGTGCGGTTGTTCTGCCTTGCTGATTGGCGAATCGATCCGATCAGCGGTCTGCGTCCGCCGTCGGCCTTGCCGGGCGAGCGGGCGACCCGGGCGAGCGACGACGAGCCGCTGCTGGCCGTTCTCCGAGCCGTGTTGATCGCTCAGCAGACGCGCCTCACCGCCCCGGCAACCCACGCAGGGCCACCGGTTGCGGGCCGGTATCGTTGGGCCTTCGAGGCAGCACGGACCGCACCGACCTACAGCCCGGTTCTTCTCGCCCGAGCCCTGGTCGCCGAAACCTCGATCCCGGCTCTGCGCGGCGTCCCTGGTCATGCGCTGGCCCTGCTGGCACGCACGGCCGAGCGGACGGCCCTGGTCGCCGGCCCGACGACGGGGCTGGCAGCCCTGGCTCGCCTGGCCGAGCCCCTGGCCGAAAGAGCCACCGCGATCCGCCGCAAGCACCGTCGGCTCGATCGTTTTCTCCGTCTCTGCCGAGGTCAGCGCCTGGGCCATGTCAACCGCGAGGAGCGAACGTTGCGGCAACGTCTGCGCAAGCTACCGGGCGAGCGTCGCGCCCGCGCCCGCGGCCTGGTGCAGGTCTTCCTCGCCTGGGTTCGGAACGACGAGGCCCGTCCGGTGTCACGCCGCCGATTGTTGCGGGCCGTGCTGGCCAGCGACTCGAGCTCTCTCACGACGATGGGGCAGACGATCTGCGCCGTGTGGCGAGCATCGGGTGCAGCCA
>JBCCGX010001569.1:0-1874 GCA_039029035.1 Acidobacteriota bacterium
CTCGAGATCGACGCCGCGGGCTTGGTCGTCGCGCCGGGCTTCATCAACATGCTGAGCTGGGCCAACGAGGCCCTGCTGCACGACGGGCGGTCCCTCTCCGACGTCGTGCAAGGAGTCACCCTGGAGGTAATGGGCGAAGGGTGGTCGATGGGCCCCTTGAACGAGGCGATGAAGGAGGAGGCGAGATCCCGTCAGACCGATGTCACCTACGACATCGCCTGGACCAGCCTGGGTGAGTATCTGCAGCATCTGGAAGATCGTGGCGTGTCCACCAATGTCGCGTCGTTCGTTGGCGCAACGACGGTACGGATCCACGAGATCGGCCACGAGGATCGTCCGGCGACGCCGGAAGAGCTGGCGCGGATGCAGAATTTGGTGCGCCAGGCGATGGCCGAAGGCGCCCTGGGGGTGGGCTCGTCTTTGCCCTACGTGCCCGCCGCCTTCGCGCCACCGGAGGAGCTCATCGCCCTAGCCGCCGCCGCGGCCGAGTTCGACGGCATGTACATCTCCCACATGCGGAGTGAAGGCGACGAGATCTTCGCCGCACTGGAGGAGATTCTGCACCTGGTGCGCGAGACCGGCATCCGCGGCGAGGTCTACCATCTGAAAGCGTCGCAGAAGCAAAACTGGGACAAGCTCGACGAGGTCATCCGCCGCATCGAAGCGGCGCGCGCCGAGGGCCTGGCGATCACCGCCGACATGTATCCCTACCATGCCAGCTCCACCGGGTTGACGATCAACCTGCCGGCCTGGGTCGAGGAAGGAGGCCACGAGGCTTTCGTCGAGCGCCTGCAGGACCCGGCGGTCCGCGCCCGGCTGATCCAGGAAATGGACATGATCCCGCCGCAGGACATCCTGCTGGTGAGCTTCCGCAACGACGAGCTGCGCCATCTCACCGGTCAGACCCTGGCCGACGTCGCCGCCCTGTGGCAGACCTCGGCGGAAGAGGCGTTGATGGACCTCATCGTACGCGACGACAGTCGCGTCGGCACGGTGCGCTTCACCATGTCGGAAGACAATGTGCGCCGCAAGCTCGCCCTGCCCTGGGTGAGCTTCTGCTCCGACTCGGGCTCGATCGCGCCGGAGGAGCCTTTCACCCGCTCGCAGCCCCATCCGCGCGCCTACGGCTCCTTTGCCCGGATCCTCGGCAAGTACGTGCGGGACGAGGGGATCCTGTCGCTCGAGGAAGCCATCCGCCGCCTGACCGGCTTCCCCGCCGCCAACCTCGAGCTCGACCGCCGCGGCCTCCTGACCCCGGGCCATTACGCCGATGTGGCGATCTTCGATCCCGCGACGATCATCGACCGAGCCACCTTCGAAGCCCCGCATCAGCTCGCCGAGGGCATGGTCCACGTCTTCGTCAACGGCGAACAGGTCCTGCGCGATGGCGAGCACACCGGCGCGACGCCCGGTCGCTTCGTCAAGGGACCGGGCTGGACCGAAGTCAACTGAACCAAGCCAACCAGTCGTCCGGCAAAACGCCGAGGTGTAGCGCTTCGACCCGGCCATCGCGGCCGACGCGCACCGTCTCCGGCACCCCGACGATCCCCACACTGCCGGCGAAGTACGGATCGGTCGGCAGGACGACTTCGAACGGTAGCTCTTTGCGCTCGGCATAGTCGCGCGTCGCCTGGGGTTCATCGAGGCTGATGGCGAGGAAGCGGTAGCGCTCGCCATACCGTGCATGGAGATCCAGCCAGTGATCCAAGTTCTGGTCGCAGGCAGCACAGGAGGTGTCGAAGACCAACAGGAAGCTTTCGCGCTCGGCACCCTCGAAGGTCACCGAGGTGGTGCTGCCGTCGAGCCCGGCGAGCTCCAGGGGCGGCATGGTGTCGCCTTCCGCCAGGCCGCCGGCAGAGTGCTGCGAGGCCGCC
>JBCCGX010001570.1:0-1871 GCA_039029035.1 Acidobacteriota bacterium
CCGCGGCGGGTGCGTTCTGCAGGGCGAAGAGCACCTGAAACAGCGGCGTGTACGACAGGCTGCGCTCGGGCTCGAGCTCCTCGACCAGCTTCTCGAACGGCAGCTCCTGGTGGGCGTGGGCGTCGAGGCTCACCTCCCGTGCCTGGTCGACCAGGGTATGGAAGGTCGGATCGTCGCGCAGGTCGGCGCGCAACACCAGAGTGTTGACGAAGAAGCCGATCAGTCCCTCGACCTCGAGCTGGGTGCGCCCGGCGATGGGGGTACCGAGGGTGAGGTCTGTGGCCCCGGACCAGCGACTGAGCAGGGCCTGGAAGCCCGCCAGGGAGACCATGAAGAGGGTCGCCCCGCGCTGCCTGGCGAGCTCCTTCAGTCGGGCACTCGAAGCCCGGTCCAGAGCGAGATCGCAGCTGGCGCCGCGGAAGCTCATCGCGGGTGGACGCGGCCGATCCCACGGTAGCTCGAGGACCGATGGGGCGCTGGCGAGGCGCTGACGCCAATGGGCGATCTCCGCTTCCAAGACGCCGCCGTGCAGCCAGGAGCGCTGCCAGGCGGCATAGTCGCCGTATTGAATCGGCAGCTCGGGCAGGGTGGACGACTCTCCTCGGCGGAAGCTCTCGTAGAGCAGGCCGACCTCGCGGTAGAGGACCTCCATCGACCAGCCGTCGCTGACAATGTGGTGCATCGTCGCCACCAGGACATGGTCGTCCTGTGCCAGGCGGAGGACCTGCGTCCGGGCAACCGGACCGCGCTGTAGATCGAAGGGCCGCATGGCCTCGTGCTGGGCCTGGTGCCGGGCGCAGGCTTCGAGATCCTCGGCCTCGAGTCTCTCCAGGTCGATGACCGGCAGGGGTAAGCTGGCGTTGGCGTCGATCTGCTGCACCGGCTCGCCCTGGTGCTCGATGAATCGGGTGCGTAGAACTTCGTGACGGCGGACGACCTCCGAGCAGCTGTGGCCGAGCGCGGCGAGATCGAGCTCGCCCTGCAGGCGCAGGATCAGGGGGATGTTGTAGGCGCTCGATCCCGGTTCCAGCTGATCGATGAACCACAGCCTCTGCTGGGCGAAAGACAGCGGTGCTGCCTGGCGATTCGGTCGCACCTCCAGAGGCGGCCGGTGCGCCGCATGCGCCTGCTGCACCTGCGCCTGCTGCACCGCCTGGGCTAACTCCCCGACGGTGGGCCTCTCGAAGATCGCCCGCACGGGCAGCTCGACACCGAAGGCATCGCGCACCCTGGAGATCAGGCGGGTGGCGAGCAGGGAGTGGCCGCCGAGGGCGAAGAAGCTGTCCGTACGCCCGACCCTTTCGCTGCCCAGGGCGGCGGCGAAGATCTGGGCGAGAAGCTCTTCGGTCACGGTCCTCGGTGGGAGGTAGGTGGTTTGCGACCCTGGCTGGGACGGCTCGATCCGGTCCAGGGCTCGGCGATCGATCTTGCCGTTCGGCGTCCATGGCAGGTGGTCGAGAATCGCCCAGGCCGCGGGCACCATGTACTCGGGCAGGCGCGTCGCGGCGTGCTGTCTCAGCTC
Organism: Acidobacteriota bacterium; assembly: GCA_039029035.1. GTDB lineage: Bacteria > Acidobacteriota > Thermoanaerobaculia > Multivoradales > J023 > JAAELT01. Next base: position 1,523 of record JBCCGX010001570.1, read on the forward strand.
TTGGCGCTGGGTTCCGTCGGCCGCCGCGACATAGGCGGTCAGTATGGTGTCTCCGGCGCGCGACTCGGAGGCCAGGACCGCCGCTTCGGCCACCGCCGGGTGCTCGGCCAGGATCGCCTCGATCTCCCCCAGCTCGATACGGTAGCCGCGGATCTTGATCTGGTGATCGTCTCGACCGAGAAAGTCGATCCGTCCGTCAGGCAGTAGCCGAGCTTGATCGCCGGTGCGGTAGAGACGGGCGCCGGGCCGCTGGGCCACCGGGCAGGGCACGAAGACCTGGGCCGTTGCGGCGGGTCGATGGAAGTACCCGCGGGCGAGGCTGGCTCCGGCGAGACAGAGCTCGCCGGAG
>JBCCGX010001571.1:0-1868 GCA_039029035.1 Acidobacteriota bacterium
TCACTGTCGACGAGCTCCCTCTGACCCCCACCGGCAAGGTCGACCTACGCGCCCTGCAATCGATCGAGACCGCCCATCGCCCGGAGCAGGCGCAAGCCTACGAGGCGCCGCGAGACGCGCTCGAAGAGCAGTTGGCCGCCATCTGGTGCGACCTGCTGAAGATCGATCGGGTCGGCATTCACGACAACTTCTTCGAGCTCGGCGGCCACTCGCTTCTGGCCACCCAAGTGGTCTCGCGGGTGCGCGAAGAGCTCGGCGTACGTCTCCCCCTCGGTTTGCTGTTCGAGGCCCCGACCCTCGCCGGCCTGGCCGAAGCCTATTGGCGAACGGAGAACCGCGACCCCGAATCGGAAGACGAGCTGGCAGAGCTGATGGCCGAGATGGAAGACCTCTCCGACGAAGAGATCGAGCGGCTGTTGGCGGCCGAAGACGGCGCAAGCGACGAATCGACATCATGAAAGACCCTGTGCCATGACCGAATTGAAAGATCGTTTCGCCGAATTACCGGCGGCCCGCCAGAAGCTGCTGCTGCGACGGCTGAAGGAAAAACGACAGCGCCAAAGCGACCGGCTACCGACCAGCGCCAAGCGGCAGAGCGGTGAGCCGTTCCCGCTGTCCGCCTCCCAGGAGCGCCTGTGGTTTCTCGAGCAGCTCACCCCGGGCACCGCGGCGTACAACATCCCGAACGCCTTGCGGCTGACCGGCGAGCTCGACACACCAACCTTCGAGGCGGCGCTCCGCGCGATGGTCCGGCGCCACGAATCGCTGCGTACGATTTTCCCGGCGAGCGACGACCAAGCCGAGCAGAAGATCCTGCCGCAGGTCGAGATCGATCTGCCGGTGATCGACCTGAGTCGACTCGACGAGGCGGCGAGTGAACCTTTGGCCCGCCGGCTGATCCACCAGGTCGCCGGCCGGGCCTTCGACATCGCTCACGGACCGCTGCTCAGCGCCGGACTGATTCGGCTCGAAGAGCGTGAGCACCAGCTGATCCTGGTCATCCACCACATCGTCGCCGACGGCTGGTCTCTGGGCATTCTGCAGCGGGACCTGGCGAAGACCTATGCCACGTTGCGCGGTGACACCGCCGACAGCACCCTGCCGGAGCTGCCGATCCAATACCCGGACTTTGCCGACTGGCAGAAGGCCTGGCTCGAGGGCGACGGCCCCAAGGAGCAGATCGAGCACTGGCGCCAGCAGCTCGAAGGCGTACCGATCCTCGAGCTGACGCCGGATCGGCCGCGGCCTCGGGTGCAAACGTTCCGCGGCGACAGCCGTTGGGTGGAGCTGCCAGCAGCCCTCGTCACGCGCCTGCGCGACCTCGGCCAACAGGAGGCGGCGGCGTCCCTCTTCATGGTGCTGCTGGCCGGCTTCAAGGCGGTGCTCTACCGCTACACCGGCCAGGACGACCTCGCCATCGGTACTTTCATCGCCGGCCGTAACCGGCCCGAGACCGAGAACCTGATCGGCTTCTTCGTCAACAACCTCACTCTGCGCACCCGGCTCGACGGCCGGAGCGGCTTTCGCCAGCTTCTGCGGTCGGTGCGCCGCACCACCCTCGACGCCTACGCGCACCAGGACATTCCGTTCGAGAAACTGCTCGAGATCCTGCAGCCGGAGCGCGATATGAGCCGGCCGTCGCTGTTCCAGATCATGTGCGTGCTGCAGAACACCCCGGCCGGCGACGGTGCGTTTCCGGGTCTCGAGGCCGAGACGGTCCATCTCGACGGCGGGCAGAGCAACTTCGATCTCACGGTGTGGTTCCACGAGGTGGGCGACGAGGTCCGCGGCCAGCTGCAATTCAACGCCGACCTCTACGATGCCTCGACCATCGAGCGCTTCGCCGGGCATCTCGCCCGCCTGTTCGA
>JBCCGX010001572.1:0-1868 GCA_039029035.1 Acidobacteriota bacterium
CCACGTTGCGATGCCGCTGCCAGGTGGCGGCATAGAGGCGATCGGGGTCGCGCGGGTCGATGGCGAGATCGGTGGCGCCGACCCACACCTCGTCACCCAGAACGCGTTCCCAGGTCGTGCCGCCGTCGGTGGTGAGGAAAACGCCGCGCTCGCCGCCCTGGCTCCACAGCGGGCCCTGGGCCGCCACCCAGAGCGTCTCTGAGTCCTCTGGATGGATCAGGATCTCTGAGATGTGCTCGCTCGTCTGCAGGCCCTTGTGTTGCCAGGTCTGGCCGCCGTCGTCGCTTCGATAGATGCCGTCACCGTATCCGACGTGCCGACCACCAACGTTCTCGCCGGTGCCGACCCAGATCACCTCCGGATCTTGCGGGTCGATGGTGACGCAGCCGATCGAGTAGGAGGTTTGATCGTCGAAAATCGGCGTCCAGGTGACGCCGGCGTTCTCAGTCTTCCAGACCCCGCCCGAGCCCACCGCCACGTACCAGAGATTGTCGTCACCTGGATGGATGGCGACGTCCGCGATGCGGCCGGCCATCAAGGCCGGCCCGATGCTCCTGAGCTCGAGCCCGGTGAAGCGCTCGGCGCTCCACAGAGACTCGTCCCCGGCAGCGGTGCTCGGTAGGCTGGCGAAGAAGGCGCAGGCGAAGACAGTGAGGGCGATGCGAAAGCGACTCCGTCCAACCATGGTCTCGATCTCCTGGGGCGCCCGACCGGGGCGCAAAGTGAAAATCTGATTCTAGCGAGGCTTCGCCTCAAACGGCGAGGCCCGCATCGGTGCTAAGGGAAGGCGCAACTTGACTCAAGATTCAAGATGGCGTCTTCCCTAGCGCAGGTAGCTGGATTGCTACGCTTAGGGCGTGTACGAGCAGTCCCGGACTGCCTGGCCAACGAGGTTGTTTGAGCGCGTAGGCTACCGCAACGCGTCGAGCCAGGCGCGGGCTTCGCGGGTCCAGCGATGACCGGCCCCAAACCGGTTGCGCAAGTAGGCCTCGCTCTCGCTAAGGAGAGCCTCGGCTTCGGTGTTGTTACCGAGAAGGCTCAGGCAATAGCCGAGGGGGCTGTGGGTGATCGCCAGACCGGGCTGCTGAGCGGTTTCTGGCAGACGCAGCCAGACGTCGACCGCTTGGCGCAGGATCGGCTCGGCGGCGCTCGGGTCACCCTGCTCGAGCAACAGCCGGCCGAGGAGCAAGGTCGACAGGGCAAGCTCGCGGTGGGCGTCACCCAGCAGCTCGCGACGCAGAGCAACCGCGGCCCGGGCCTCGGCTTCGGCTTCGTCCAGACGGCCCGCTTGGCGCAGGAGCAGGGCCAACGCGTGCCGGGTCACAGCGGCCTGTAGGTGGACGCCGCCGAACAACTGTTGGTAGATGGCGAGCGCCTTAAGATAGTGCTCTTCAGCAGCGGCGACCTCTCCCCGGCGTTCCAGGACGGCTCCAAGGTTGCTCAAGTTCAGTGCAATCTCCGGATGGGCTTCGCCGAGCATGGCGCGATTCATTGTCAGGGCTTCTCGAAGGAGGTCCTCTGCTCCACGCAGCTCACCTCGGCGACGTAGCGTTGCTGCTAGGTTGTTCAGCGCGGAGGCGGCACCGGGGTGGAGGCTCTCGGGCTGCAGGCGGTAGATTCTGAGGGCGTCGCTGAAGAGTGGCTCGGCGCCAGCGATGTCACCGCGCTGGTAAAGCAGATTGCCGAGATTGTTCAGGCTGGCGGCCACGCGTGGATGATCCGGCCCAAGCGTCGTGCGGCGCAGGTCGAGGGCGTCGCGGAAGAGCGCCTCGGCCGCCTCGATGTCACCACGGCTCTGCAGGCAGCTGGCCAGGTTGCTGCGGGTGGTCGCCAGGCTCGAGTGGTTCTCGCCCAGGACCTTCGTGCCG
>JBCCGX010001573.1:0-1864 GCA_039029035.1 Acidobacteriota bacterium
GGCCGAAACTCCGCCGCTAGCTCTACGACCCACCGAACGGAGGCGAAGATGAAGAAGAGAAAGAAGAAACTGGCTCTGCATCGCGAGACCTTGAGGCAGCTCGAGCGCAAAGAGTTGGGCGATGTCGCGGGCGCCAGCGGGAACCTCTGGGTCACCGGTTGCGTCTGCACGGTCGGCTGCGCCGCGACTTGCGGTTGCGGCACCGGTGGCACCGGCTCATGTGGCTGCGGTGGCACCAACACTTGCCAATACCCAGACAGCTTCTGCGCCTAGTCCTACCATAGACCTCAGCAAGATGGCTTGCTGCACCGAGCAGCCCCCGAGCGCGGCTGCTCGGTCATCCTCCGCTGGCCCCGAGTCACTTCGTCGATTGCCTGCTCGACAAGTCCTACGACTCGACAGCGGCGGCTCAACGGCGGGCGGCAAGGACGCGGGCTCGAGTGCGGGCCCGGGCTCAGGAGCACCGCCGTCCGGCTTCCCGCTGTCCGCCAGGCCCGAGCGTTGAGCAGCGCCCCAAACCATGGTAGGTTGCGCCTCCCGCCCGTCCCTGGGCCTGCCCGCCTCCCCACTCCGCACAATCTGTTCTCGACTGCGAAGGCCGCCCCATGCCGCAAGAAATTCGTGACGACGTCCGCAACATCGCCATCATCGCTCATGTCGACCACGGTAAGACGACCCTGGTCGATGCCCTGCTGTGGCAGAGCGGCATCTTCCAGGAGCACCAACAGGTCGCCGAGCGGGTGATGGACTCGATCGATCTGGAGCGTGAGAAGGGCATCACGATCATGTCCAAGAACACCGCGATCCGGTACAAGGGGACGCACGTCAACATCGTCGACACCCCGGGCCATGCCGATTTCGGTGGCGAGGTCGAGCGCATTCTGAAGATGGTCGACGGCGTCTTGCTGCTGGTGGATGCGTCCGAAGGGCCCCTGCCCCAGACCCGCTTCGTGTTGCGCAAGTCGCTGGAGGCGGGCCTGCAGCCCATTGTGGTGCTCAACAAGATCGACCGCGGCGACGCTCGACCGGCAGAGGTGCTGGATGAGGTTTACGATCTGTTCATCGAGCTCGACGCGCCGGAAGAGCTGCTCGATTTCCCGGTGTTCTACGCCAACGCCCGCGCCGGTACCTGTCGCCGTGAGCTCGACGACGAAGACGGCCCGCTGGTTCCGCTGCTCGACGCCATCGTCGAGTCGATGCCGGCGCCACGGCACGACCCCGATCAGCCGCTGCAGTTCCAGATCACGACCCTCGACTACGACGACTATGTCGGCCGCCTGGCCATCGGACGGATCTACAACGGCTGGATGCGCGCCGCTCAACCGCTCATGCAGTGTCTGCAGGCCGGCGGCCAGCGCGAGGTCAAACTAACCGGCCTCTATGGCTACGACGGCCTCAAGCGGGTGCCGATCGACGAGGCCGGGCCGGGCGACATCATCGCCGTCGCCGGACTGGAGGAAATCTCGATCGGCGACACCCTCAGCTCGCTCGAGAATCCGGCACCGCTGCCGCCGATCCAGATCGACGAGCCGACCATCACCATGGCCTTCGGGATCAACGATTCGCCCTTTGCCGGCCAAGACGGCAAGTACCTGACCTCGCGCAAGCTCAAGGAGCGGCTCGACCGCGAGACCCTGTCCAATGTCTCGATCCGGGTCGAGCCGACCGAGACGCCCGACACCTTCAAGGTCTCCGGACGCGGCGAGCTACAGCTCGCCATCCTGATCGAGATGATGCGCCGCGAGGGGTATGAGCTGACCGTCGGCAAGCCCGACGTCGTCACCCGTACGATCGACGGCAAGCGCCACGAGCCGATGGAGCATCTGGTCATCGACTGCCCGGAGGAGCACATCGGCGTCGTCAC
>JBCCGX010001574.1:0-1861 GCA_039029035.1 Acidobacteriota bacterium
ACCAGCAGCAGCTTGGCGGCAGCCTCGCGGAACGTTTGTCGATCCATGCCCGTAGTCGAGCTTGTTTGACGCCATAAGTCAACCTGGACGCGCTCTCCGATCAGCTGAAGTCCATTCCCGAGAGCACCGCCGCGATGATGACCGCCACCGCGATCGGCGCGACGTAGCGCATGAAGAAGCGCCAGGCGCCGAAGTGGAACCAGCCGGGCGTGGTGTCGTCCAGGAGCTCTTCCTCGGCGACCCTTCGGCTCAGCACCCAGCCGACGCCGAGGGTGATGCAGAAGCCACCGATGGACAGCAGCCAGTTGGAGGCCAGGTAATCGAGGTGCGCGAAGAGGCCGACTTTGGCGTGCTCGGTGCCGCGGTAGACCCAGCTGAATCGGGACAGGAAGTCGGCCGCGCCGAGCGACAAGCTACAGCCGATGGCGACGATCCAGATCACCAGACCCCAGCCGAAGACGGCTTGCTTGCGGGTCGTTCCCCGTTGGTCGATCAGGTAGCTCACCCCGACTTCCAGCAACGAGACCGTGGACGTCAAAGCAGCGAAGGCGACGAAGAGGTAGAACAGCGGCGCCATGAGCCGGCCGAGAGGCACCGCAGTGTAGATCAGCTCGGGGAGAGCGATGAACAGCATGCCGATGGTCGAGCCGCTGATCTCGTTTTGCATGCCTGGCACCGAGAAGATGACGCTGAAGAGGATCACCGCGGCGGTCATCGCAATCAAGGTGTCGAGAACGACGACGATGGCGGCCGAGCGCACGATCGACTCTTTCTTTCCCAGGTAGGATCCGTAGGTGATCATCGCCCCCATACCCAGGGACAGGGAGAAGAAGGCCTGTCCGAGAGCTTCCAGGGCGCCGCGTGCCGGCAGCTGGGAGAAGTCGGGGCGGAAAAGAAAGCCGAGCGCTTCGCCGGCTCCCGGCATCCGTAAGGCGTTAAGCAGGAGGACCAGCAGGATGGCGAACAGCACCGGCATCAGGTACCGAGCCACTTTTTCGATCCCGCCGCTGATCCCCCGGTAGACCGCTGTCATGGTGCCGACCATGAAGAGAGTCACGAGCAGGGCTTGCAGCCAGCCGTTGGCGGTGAATTCAGCGAAGGCCTGGGTTGAGGATTCGCTGGCGACGAAGCCGCCCAGGCTCCACTGCAGGCAGATGACGAAGTAGCGTAAGGTCCAGCCGGCGATCACCGTGTAGTAGCTCAGAATGACCGAGCCGGTGAGGACACCGAACAGACCGAGCCAGCCCCAGGCGGGCCCCAAGGCCTCGCGCAAGGCACCGACCGAGCTTTTCTGCGTCCTACGGCCGAGGAGGATCTCGGCGATCATGATCGGTAGCCCGACCACGGCGACCGCCGTCAGGTAGACGACGACAAAGGCGCCACCGCCACCCGACCACGTGACGTAAGGGAACTTCCACAAGTTGCCCAGGCCGATGGCACTGCCGGCGGCGGCCAGGATGAAGCCCAGGCGCGAGGTCCAAGTGCCACGTTGAGTTTCGACGGTTGTGTGCATGCTGTCTCCTCGAAGCGGTCGATGACCCGTTGAGAGGCCGGCACGAGGGCCAGCCAGCGACCGACTCAGGCTACGGCGGCGACGATTCCATTCCCAGATCAACCGTGGCGCAATCTCGGTTCGAGATCGGCTGAAAAAGCGTGCGGTAGGATTTTGTCTATGGGAGACAGCGTGAAGGAGCCGACCTCCTGCGGGCGGATCATCCTCGATCGTCTGGCGGAGCTGTCCCTGTCGATCGCCGAGATCGAGCGCCGGACACCCCTCACCAAGAACACGATTCTCAACGCGATCTACGGTCCGCGCTCCCCCCAGCGCAAGACGATCGGGATTCTGGCGGAAGTCCTCGAG
>JBCCGX010001575.1:0-1860 GCA_039029035.1 Acidobacteriota bacterium
GGCGCGCCTGGGATGCCGGAAGAAGGTGGCCCGTGGCAGAGCGCCATGCCGGCCTGGGAGAGCTTCCTCACCGAGGAGGAGATGTGGAACGTGATCCTCTTCCTCTACGACTTCACCGACTACCAGCCGCGGGCCGTGGAGCTGCACTGATGGGCACCTCGAAGGCTCGCGCAGGAGCGCCTCTGCGCTGGATCTTGGTCGCCGGGCTGGCGTTCGGCGTCGCCTTCGCCGCCCAGGCCCAGGACACGTCCAACGAGCTCGGGCAGCAGGTCTACACCAAGTGGTGCGGTCATTGCCACGGGGATGAGGGCGACGGCTTGGGGGTGGCGGCGTCCCGCCTCAAGCCCAAACCGCGCGACTTCACCAGCGGCAAGTACAAGATCCGGATGACCACCACCGGCAACATCCCGACCGATGATGATCTGGTGAATGCCATCCGCAAGGGGCTCTACGGCACTTCGATGCCGGCGTTCCCCGAGACCTTCCTCTCAGATGCCGAAGTTGACGCGGTGGTCGCCTACATCAAGTCCTTTTCCGATTGGTTCGCCGATCCGGAGTTGCAGAATCCCGAGACGATCACCATCCCTGATCCGCCGCCCTATGACCTCGAAGCGGCCCAGACCACTGGCCGCCAGGTCTACGAAGAGACCGGCTGCGCTCGTTGCCATGGCGAAAAGGGCCGCGGTGACGGCCCCTCGGCACCGACCCTGGTCGACGATTGGGGCGACCACATCAAGGTGGCCGACCTCAGCCAACCGTGGACCTTCCGCGGTGGCGGCTCCCGGCGCGACATCTACCGTTCGATGTCGACCGGCTTCAACGGCACACCGATGCCAGGCTTCCACAACAACCTCGGGGCGACGCCGGAAGAGAGCCAGCAGCGCATGTGGGCGATCGTCGACTACATGCTGTCGCTCTCCGGCGGCCCACGGGAAGCAGAGGAGTCGCCGTACGCCAACTTGCTGCGCTCAGTGCCCACCGAAGACGAGATCGACCTCGAGAAAGGGGCGGAGCTGTTCGCCAACGCGCCGGCAGCGACCTTTCCGATCTTCGGCCAGATCGTCGAGCCGGGGCGCAACTTCTACCCCTCGGTGGTTTCGGTCACGGCACAGGCCATCCACAACGAGAGCGAAATCGCTTTCCGGCTGACCTGGAACGACATGCGGGCCGAGGCCGGCGGCACCAACGCTCCCGATCTAGCAGTCCCCACCTGGGACGAGCACCTGGCCGAGACCGGAGCCGGTGGCGACACCGGCGGTGACGACGAAGGGGGCTTCTGGGGCGACGAAGTTGCGGACGACGAAGGCGACATCTGGGGCGACGACGCGGTCGAGGACGAACCGGCCGATGATGGCGATTTCTGGGGTGACGACGCGGTCAAAGACGACGGCGCGGACGACTTCTGGGGCGAAGAAGACACCGGCGGTGCCGGCGCGGCCGCCGGCGACACGCCCGACACCGAGTTCTCCGACGCGTTCGCCCTGCAGTTCCCGCTGACCAAGCCCGAGGGTGTGCGTCAACCCTACTTCCTCTTTGGCGACGTCCAGAACCCTGTCGATCTATGGTTCGTCGATCTCGCCAAGCCGCAGACGACGCAGCGCTACGAAGGCCGGGGTAGCTCGGCCATCACCCCCGCTGAAGGTGGCGACGAAGTCTTCACCACCGCGGTCTACGAAGAGGGCCAGTGGTCGGTGATCTACAAGCGCAAGCGCAAGAGCGGCGGGCTGAGCTTCGACGAAGATCAATTCGTCCCCCTGGCTTTCTCGGTGTGGGATGGCTTCAATCGTGAGCGCGGCAACAGACGCGGCTTATCGGCCTGGTATCAGGTCTATGTCGAGCCCTTGGCCAAACCCTCGCCGA
>JBCCGX010001576.1:0-1859 GCA_039029035.1 Acidobacteriota bacterium
CTGGCGACCGGGCTGCGCCATCGACGATTGGCCGTCCCCGGACTCGAGCTGGCCGATCGCATCGCATCGCCGCGCAAGGCGCTCGAGGGCTGGCGCGACCGGCGTGTCGCCGTCGTCGGCGGGGGTGACGAAGCGTCGTCCCTGGCGTACGATCTCGCGACCCATGGGGCCACGGTGAGCCTGTTGGTGCGCAGCGCTCTGCGGGCCCGGCCGGCCTTTGCCGAACCGGTCCGGCGCGAGCCGCGGGTGGCGATTCGCCAGGGGGCCGTCACGGAGCGTTTCGAAGGGGGCGCAGGGGGCGACGCAGGGGGCGACGCAGGGGGTGGCGAGATCACCGTCGTCCTCACCTCCGGCGAGCGCCTCGCGGTCGACGAGTGCTTCGTCCGCATCGGCGTCGAGCCCTCCCTGCCCCAGATCGAGCCCGAGCTGGAGCGCTTGGCCGATGGCCGATTGCGGGTCGACGGGCAGATGCGAACCTCCTGCGATACCCTTTTCGCGGCCGGCGATCTGGTGCGACCGCCAGCGGAGCGCTACATCGCGGCGGCGTTGGCAGACGGCGCGATCGTCGCCCGCAACGTCGAAGGCGACTTGGCAGGTGCCAGCAGTAGCTAGGAGCTCAGTATGACGACGCGACGCTACAAGTATTTTGACCTGGTCATGGCGGCCTTCGTCACCGTGCTACTGTGCTCGACCCTGATCGGGGTGCCGAAGGTGACGCAGGTTTTCGGGCTGACTTTCGGCGCTGGGATCTTCTTCTTTCCCATCAGCTATGTCTTCGGAGACATTCTGACCGAGGTCTATGGCTACGCCCGCTCGCGCAAGGTCATCTGGACCGGCTTCGCCGCCTTGCTCTTCGCCTCGTTCATGACTTGGTTCATCCTCGCGCTGCCGCCGGCGCCGGGATGGAAAGACCAGGCGATCTTCGAGAAGGTCTACGGCCAGACGCCGCGCATCGCCCTGGCGTCCTTCACCGCCTATTGGTGCGGCGAGTTCACCAACTCCTACATCATGGCGAAGATGAAGGTCTGGTCCGAAGGCAAGCACCTCTGGATGCGGACCATCGGCTCGACCATCGCCGGTGAAGGGGTCGACTCGATCATCTTCTATCCCCTGGCGTTCTACGGCCTTTGGGACAATGCGCTGATCGTCAAGGTCATGATCGCCAACTACCTGCTCAAGACCGCCTGGGAGGCGATCCTGACGCCGGTGACCTACCAGGTGGTGGGCTTCCTCAAGCGGGCCGAGCAAGAGGACTACTACGATCGCGACACCAACTTCTCCCCCTTCAATCTCGAGGTCTGAGATCGTCCTCAAAGGAGAGCAGGCATGAGCAGCGAGGGCCGCGGGGACGTCCGCTTCAAAGAGATCGAGCACAAGTTCCTCGTTGGCGACCACTTCGATCCGGCCGACTTCCGCACCCTGATCGAAGGGCTCGGACCGCAGCGGACGACCGAGCAGAGTGTGCGCGATGTCTACTACCGGACGCGCCATCAGCCCGGGCATATTTACCGGCACCGCTACGACCAGGAACTGCAGCACCTCACGGTCAAATCCCTCGAAGCGGATTCGGAAGTGCGGCTGGAAGTCAATCTCGATCTGGGCCAGCACCGGGGTGATCAGGAAGAGGTGGTTGAGGCCTTCCTCGAGACCCTCGACGTCGTCTGGCGCGGGGTGGTCGAGAAAGAGATCGAGGTTTACTACTTCGACGATTGCGAGATCGTCTACTACGCCGCGCGGGCCGGCTCGCGGGCGGTGCGCTGTGTCGAGCTCGAGGCGGTCGGCAAGTCGTCGCTGGATGAAGCCCTGGCCACCCTCGAGGACTACGAGGGGCGGATCGGTTTCGCCCGCAGACAGCGCAC
>JBCCGX010001577.1:0-1851 GCA_039029035.1 Acidobacteriota bacterium
GTCCGCCGATGGACCGAGCCACGCTCCAGATCCGCGATCCACAGGTCGAGCTCGCCTTCGCGCTGCGCGGTGATCGCCAGGCGCCGCCCATCCGGTGCCAGGCGCATGGCATGGACCACACCCGGCACATCGACCTCGACCTTCGCATCCTCCGGGCCACTGCCGAGACGGCGCAGCACCGGCGTCGGCACCTGGATCCTCGGCACGAAAACCAACGACCCCATCGATGCGATGGCAAAATGCGCCGTGCCGAAGACCGGCGTTGTCGCCACGCCGCCGACGATCGGTGCGGCCTCACCGGTCAGCACTCGCCGACGCTCGTCGAAAGGGGCGGCCCAAAGCTGATCATCCCGCAGAAAGACCAGGTGCCCCGGCGCTGCATGGCGCGCATGGCTGCCGGCAAACAGCACGGACCACTCGCCGCTCTCGAGGTCAAGCAAGGCGGTCTCCGCGTCCGCGAAGCTCGAACGCCAGACCGTGAACAGCACCATCCTGCCCCCCGGCAGCACCTCCGGCCAGCGATGCGCCGCCTCTCCCTCGCGCCGGGTGGTGAGGACTCGTGGTCGGCCGCCCGAGGCCGGAACCGACCACAATCCGGTGTTGTCGCGCGCGTCGAGCAGGCTCATCACGATGCCGCCCTCGCCCCAACTGGCCGCCAGGCCATTACGGATCTCGCACAGCGTCTCGACCTCCCCACCGGCCCGCGGAACCCGGTGCAGCCCGGCGGGGGTGAAGAAGCCGATCCAACGTCCATCAGGAGAGAAGAACGGCGCAGTCGCGCCTTCGGAGCCAGCGATAGGCGAAGGCTCGAGCCGCGCCATCGGACGCAGGAAGAGACGACGCTGCCCATCGGCCTTGGCAACATAAGCCAGGTGCCGACCATCGGGTGACAGGGCCAGGTTCGGTGGCCCGGGCGTCACGCCGTGGCCCGGCGGCAGCCGGACCTCGAATCGCTGGCGAACCGCCCCGGCTTCGGAGACCGGTCGCCGGAACTGCACGACGAGCCAGCTCGCCAACATGAGAGCGATCGCCAGGCCGCCCACCCACCGGCCGACCTGCCATCCGGCGCTCGAAGTGGGTTCGCCGTTCCCAGTGAACGGCTTCGCTGCGGTTTCCGCATCCGGCTCCCGACGGACGGTTGCGAGGAAACGGTAACCCCGACGCGGAATCGTCTCGATATACGTCGCCGACTTGGCGGTGTCGCCCAGGGCCACGCGCAGCACGTGGATGGCTTCCTTGAGCGACGTATCGGTCACGTGCACCTCACCCCAAACCGCGTCGAGGACCTCGTCTTTCGCCACCACCTCGCCCGGGCGCTCCAACAGGTAGCTCAGGAGCGCCTGCGCCCGCGGCGCCAAGGGCACATCGTCCGAGCCCCGGCGGAGAAAACCGGTGGCCGGGTCGAAGCGGAACGGGCCAAAGCAGTACACGGCTCAACCTTAACCGACCTTTATCCCATCTCTGACCGTTTCCAAACCCATCCCACGGGACGCCGCCGCGCCTGCCAGGTCAGGCTTCGGCCACTGCCTCTGAATCCGGCAGCCCTCAGCGAAAGGGCCACGCGCCCGCTCCGACCGCATCGAACGAACCAATGAAAGGAAACCCATGAAGAGACTCGGCAAAAAGCTACTCAAAGTTACCGCCTACGTTCTCCCTGTTCTATTGCTCATTGGCTGGCTCTCCTTCTGGTCGCTGATGGAGTTGGTTATAGAACGCCAGTCGGCTTCGGCGGAGATCCTCCTCACCCACATCAGCGGTAACGTCTATCTCATCGACGCCGAGCTCAACGGCCGGCAGTTGGGCGCCAGCCTGGCCGCCTCGGTGGGCCCCGACGGGGTCCTGCTGGTCGAC
>JBCCGX010001578.1:0-1849 GCA_039029035.1 Acidobacteriota bacterium
CAAGGGACAACCGCAGGTGGCGAGCTCGTCGGCGGTTTCGATCCCTTCGATCAAGGTGGCGATGAGGGAGTCGATCGGGTTCGGCGACGCGTCGAGGGGCTGGATCCAGGTCTCGACCACCGTCGCCCGCAGCGGCTCCTCGAGCACCGCGTAGCCCAAGCCCTTCTTGCTGCCGAAGTGGTGGTAGAGCGCACCCTTCGTCACCCCGGCGGCCTCGAGGATCCGCGGCACATCGGCGCTGCGGAAACCGCTGCGGTGGATCTCCTCGAAGGCTGCTTGCAGCAGATCTTCGCGGGTCTTGTCGGGATTGCGCTTACCGGCCATCGGGTCTCCTAACGCTGGCATGCCGTCGCCTCGTGGCGACGGCATGGCTAACATACCAACTAGTATGTACGGTACGGAAGAGGCGGTCAAGAAGTTTCAAGCGGCACCGTCAGGCGGCACCGTCTTTCGAGCAGCACCGTCTTTCAAGCTGCACTGTCGTAGTAGAAGCGCTCACGGATCACCCGGCCATCTCGCCAGCGTCGGACCGAGGTCTGAACGAGCTTCTTGCGGTCACCGCCCTTCATCGTCATGTCGAAGGTCCATTCCGAGAAGGAAACGCCGTCGCCGGTGGCGGTGGCACTGGCGACGAGCTCGATGCCGTGGACCTGATCGACCGCGCCGAGGAAGTCCAGCTCGCGCTGGCGGTTGGCGTCTTTGCCCACCGTGGGCTCGTTGCTGTTCTCCTGCATGGTGCAGTCTTCGGCGAAGAATTTCTCGAAGGCCTCCATGATCTGGCCGGCGAGGATGGTCTGGTTGAGCTCGGCGTCGAGGGTTGCGATATCGGACATGTGGGATCCTCCAGTGGGTTGCGGTTGCTGTCGGCTGAGAATGTCTGGTGCCAGGCGAGCGCTCACTCGCTGAGCTGACGATCGATCGAGAAGGGGCCGCTGCCCTTGAGCATCACGGCGATGGCGATGCCGATGGCCAGCAGGTGGTACTCGAAGCCTTCGCCCTCCTGGTTGCCGTACCAGTTCATGAAGAAGCCGTGGCTGGCGTGGGCCATGAAGATGGCACCGACCATGATGACGCCCAGGCCGAAGGCAGCGAAGCGGCTCAAGAAGCCGACGGCGAGACCGAGGGGGCCGAGGAACTCGCCCATCACCACCAGGAAGGCGATCAGCCACGGCATGCCGTCACCGGTGAAGTAGCTCATGGTGGCGGAGAAGCCGCCGCCGCCCCACCAGCCGAGGACTTTCTGGGCGCCGTGGGGAAAAAAGACGATGGCGAGGGTGAGGCGGAGGACGAGGGACGCGACGTCGTCGTCGGTGCGGATGAGTTTCTGGAACATGGGATTCTCCTTCTATGTCATGTCAATAGTTGACGTGTCGTCTATTTGGGCAAAAAAACGCGAGTAGATGGCTAGCGGGTGCTATCCACCCCGGTGGGCTTCACGAATCCGATCGAGCAAGCGGATCAGCTGCCGCTGCTCGCGTTGGTTCAGGATCGACAGGATGTCGTCGTCGGCCTGGCCCATCGGTTCTTCGAGACCGGCCAGCAGCTCGAGGCCGCTAGGGGTGATCCGGCAAACGACGCAGCGCCGATCGTCCGCCGCCCGCTCACGCTCGACCAGCTCTTTGCCGGTCAAGCGGTCGATCAGGCGGGTGATCCCCGGCGTGCGCTCCACCATACGCTCGGCGATGGTGAGGGTCGGCAAGCCGTCGTCCCCGGCACCGCGAAGGATGCGCAGCACGTTGTACTGCTGTTGGGTCAAGCCCTTGGGGCCGAGGATGCTGGCGAACTTGCGCCGTACGAGGTCGGTGGTACGGAGCAAGCCGAGGACCGCCTCCTGGCCCAACGATCGGAA
>JBCCGX010001579.1:0-1849 GCA_039029035.1 Acidobacteriota bacterium
CCGAAGCGCCGAGTCGCCGAGGAGTCTGCCTGGGTGAAGGCGTCGAAGAGGCTCGACTGCAGCTCGGGCGGAATGCCGATGCCGGTATCGGTCACCGTGCAACGGATCGGATGGCGTCCGTCGTCCGGCCCGGCTGGCTCGAGAGTGACGTCGACCCGCCCCTCATCGGTGAACTTGACCGCATTACCGATGAGATTGATCAACACCTGCTGCAACCGCGCCGGGTCGCCGAGCAAGCGCGAGGGCAGCCCCTTGGCCACGGTCAGCTCGAGCGCGATGCCCTTGTCTGCTGCCCGTGGCGCGAACATTTCTATGACCAGATCGGCGACGTCAGCGAGACGAAAGCCGACCTTCTGCAGGGTCATCTTGCCAGCCTCGATCTTGGAAAAATCGAGCACGTCGTCGATCAGCTCGAGCAGTACCCCCGCCGAGGTGGTGACCGTCTCCACATTCTCGCGGCTCCCAGGAGGCAAATCGGCCTTGAGCAACTGTTCGGACGAGCCCACGATGCCGTACATTGGGGTGCGGATCTCGTGGCTCATGTTGGCCAGAAAGTCGCTCTTGGCCCGATTCGCTTCCTCCGCCAGGTTCCTCGCCTCTTCGAGCTCCGCCGCACGCACCTCGGCCAACTTGGTGTTGATCCAGGCCTGCCAATGCTCACGATGGACCTGCCGCCCCTGAAGAACCAAGTAGAGACCATAGAAGCCGATCGCCAGGGCCAGAGAGTAGGCCTCGCGCTGACCGAGATAGAGCAGCGCCGCCGTCGCCGGAGCGATCATGATCGTGTTGAACACGAGAATCACTCGCAGATCCTGCGCGTAGACGAGCAGCGACATGGTGCAGAACACCGCGGTGATCAAAAGCGCCACTAGACCGTTCCAGTCGATGCCGTAGGCCAGCACTGCCCCGGCGCCCAGGGCACTCCACAAGCCGCCGGCCAAGAAGATGCTGGCGACGAAGATCCGCTTCCACAACCGCGGCCGATGCGGATGCAGCTTGTCGAAGCTCAGAATCCAGACGGTTCGCGCGATCGCCAAGACCAGCGAGGCGGCGGTCAGAGCAAAGACTCGGGTCGGGTGGTCGTCGGCATAGCCGAAGCTGAAGCCGACGATCAGGCAGACCAGAGGGTAGGCCAGCGTCCCCGGCAGGGAGCGCCGGGCCATCGACAGATCGGCGCGACGGTCGAGATCTTTGAGGTGCTCCGGGTCCAGGCCCGAGGTCAGGAGCTCTGCGCGGGCCGCGGACATCGTCGGGCGCGACACTCCCGCGCCTCAGTCCTGCGGGATCGAGCGCAACATGAAGAGCTGCAGGGCGCCGAAGACCGCCACCGGCGGTCCTTCGACTAGGGTCCACAGCCACGGCAAACCGGCGTGCATGCCGATGCCGACCATCAGGATGCCGAAAACGATGTTCATCGCGGCGATGTACCGCAGGACCCCGGCGTAGCGCCGCACATCTCGGGCAATCACCAGGTAGAGACCGCCGTGGATGCCGTACAGCGCCGACACAGATCGAGTCAGGTAGTCGACCAGGGTCGAGGCCGGAAACTCGCCCAGGCCGAGGCGTTGGTGACTCGCCGCCATCCAATCGGTGGGCAAGAAAATGGCGCCGAAAGCGAGCAGCATGAAGCCACCGGCAAAGCGCAGCAGGATCACCAGCCACGCTTCGATTGCAGTCTTTTCGCTCGTCGTCATGATCGGCAAGTCTTCAGGCCAGAAACGCAGACTCGAGACCCCGAAGCGCAGAAAAGCTACTATGCCCGACCAGGGGGGTCAAGCATGCCGAGGAGGACAATATCCCTCGTCAGCACGGGCGAACGGGCGAGAGCTAGCCCCCTAAGGGCTCGAGC
>JBCCGX010001580.1:0-1845 GCA_039029035.1 Acidobacteriota bacterium
ACCCGCTGGCGCTCGGCTCCCTCGAGCCGGCCATCGGCCAGGGCCGCGATGTCTTCGAGATCGACTTCACCCGGTGTCGAGGGAAGCCCAGAGTCTTTGCTATTCAAAGTCCACCCCCAGGGTTAGACGGACCCGCTGGCGAGTTTCCCAGCTTCGGCTGCCATCTTTCGATCATCCTAACCCTCAGGCGCCTCGCGATCGGTATCGTCGTCACCTGCTCGCTCATTTTCGTTGGGCTGCGAGTCGTCCGGATCAAAGTCGAGTCGTAGGTCGAATCCTTTCCAGCCGAAGACCTCGTGCATGTCTTCCCGCGTCAGCCCCGACGCCTCGATCGACTGCCGCAGGTGCTTCAGAGATTTCTCGATCCTCGAATAGAGCTTGCGCTGCGGCCGCCGAAGAGTCTCGGCGATCCTCGAGACCTTACAGCCACGGAAGCGCAGCTTGATGACTAGCCGGTCCTCGGCCGGCAAGGTCTTCAAGGCTGCGTTCAAAGCCTCTTCGGCCTTTTGTAAGAGCTCGATCCGTTCTTGGTCGAGGACTCGCCGGTCGACTTCATCGTCACCCGCTAGTCCTTCCAGTCGCTCGTCGCTTTCGATCTGACGGCGCGGCGACCGGGATGGTAAGCGGATGGCGATCTCCCACAACTCGTCCGGCGACAGAGTGACTTGGTGGTCCGTCTGCAGCTTTCCGACCGCCTCGTCAAAGGTGAGGCTATCGCGATGCAAGCACTGATCGAGCAAGATCGCCACATCGCCCATACGCTTGGCGGCAGCGGAAGGGCGCCACTTGCCCCACTGCCGGATACGGAAATCACGAAACAGGTTCGCAATCACGGTCGTCAAATAGGTTGCTAGGAGGCTCTTACCTTGAAACTTGCGAAACACCGCGTAGTCGTCATCGATCAGCTTCAGCTTCACACTGGCGCCGAAATCCTCGGCCTCGGCGCCAAAGCAGCGATGCCTGCGGCAAATCGAGTCGATGACCCGATCAATGAGCTCTAGCTGGGCGAGGAATTGCTCTTCAGGGTTCATTGATGACGGCCCGACGCTTCGCAAGACGCCGCCGGACGGCAAGACAATATTTTTCTCTGAAGAGAGAATGTTACTGCGTATGGGCGCAATCTGCCATGGTCGCCGCATCGCAGACACGATTGGCGTGTACCAAGCAGCACAACGCCTTCTCGTAGCTGGCGACGATCGGTGTCATGGCAAAGCGCTCGGCGTTGCGCCGAGAGGCTTGCCGCATGGCGCGGAATCGTTCCGGATCGCCGAGGAGATCGGCCGCCAGGCTGCCCAGACAGACATCTTCGCCTTCCGGACACAGAATGCCGGTTTCGTGATCGATCACCACTTCCGGTAGACCACCGGCCCGATAGCCAATGACCGGGCAACCGCACGCTTGGGCCTCGAGCGCCGCAAGGCCAAAGCTCTCGGCCACACTCGGTAGGAAGAAGACGTCCGAGGCCTGCAACACCGTCTCCAGATCGTCGAGCTTGCCGAGCGCCCGCACGTGCTCACGCACTCCGAGGACATCGGCGAGGCGTAGGGCGTCGTCCAGATCGGGCCCGCTACCCACCAGAGCCAGCACCGCGTCCTGCCGTTGCCTGAGTGCTGCGAAGCCACTGACGACGTCCTTGACCCGCTTGACCGGGCGAAAATTCGACACATGGGTCACCAGAAAGCGCCCCTCCGCGCCGAGCTCGCGACGCTTTGCCGTTCCGTCCGCCGGCCGGAAACGCTGCAGGTCGATGAAGTTGGGGATGACGACGATCCCCTCACCCTCGATGCGGTACTCCGTCTCCGTCTTGTCGGCCAGCCAACGACTCGGAGCGGTGAGCAGATCCTG
>JBCCGX010001581.1:0-1844 GCA_039029035.1 Acidobacteriota bacterium
AGCGGCTGTTCGAAGCCTTTTCCCTGGCGACGCTCTTTCTGCAGGCGGTCGAGATCCCGGTGGCCTACTTTCTCTTCCTCAACGCCGAGCTGACGTTGTTGATCCTCGGCGGCGCGCAGTGGGTGGAAGCGCCCACCTACCTACGCATCTTGTGCTTCGCACCGTTGGTCGACCCTTTCAGTCGCCTGGGTGGCGAAATCCTCAAGGTGCGGCATCGCGATGGCTTGTGGATTCTCTGTGCCGTCATCTCCCTGTTGACCTACCTCATCGGCGGGATCTTCTGGACCAGCGCTATCGGCCCGATGGGCATGGCACTGATCAACCTGCTACCCCTTGGGGCCGTCTTCATGGCCTGGGGCCTGTACCAGGAAGCGCCGGATGGGTTCCGGCGCCTGATGAAGCGCCTGGCGTATGTCTACCTGGTGCCTATCCCGTTCTTTGCTGCCGTCTACTTCGCAGCCGGCGACCGCCCGATCCTGCGCTTCGCTCTCTCGCTACTCGTCGTCGCCCTCAGCCTGGGCCTCGTCGGTCGCCGCTTCGGCGGTGACTTCGTCCGCTTCTTTCAGCAGCCGACCACGGTGGAAGAGTAGCTACGGGCAGGTATCGAACCCCTCGGTGTCGGTCACCGCATTGGCCGGTTGGTCCAGGGGGTTGAAGTAGACCTTGCTCTGGCCGCTCACCAGATCGGTGATGGTCAGGGTGAATTCGACATCGGTGGTGGCGGCAAAGAAGACCCAGAAAGAATTGAATTCGAGGGAGCAGGCATCGAGCACCTTGACCAGCATCTCGATGTTGTTCGGGTTGAAGAAGTAGAAGAGGCCGGAATCCTGCTGGCCGATATCGAACGCTTTGCCGACGCCCGTGTTGTCGTCTCTCGTTCGCCAAACGACCTCGGCCCGAAAACGCCCGCCGGCGTTGAGACACAGGGTGTCTTCATCGGCGATGCAGGTGTTGGGAGCCGCGTCGTCATCGTTGATGGTGAGGCTCGCCGTACTCGGGGTACCTAGGGTGGCCCCGCCGGTCGGATCTTGCAGGTTGACTTCGAGCGTTTCCGGATTCTCTTCCTCGGCGTCGTCGATGATCGACACGTCGAAGGTCTTGGGCTCCGCATCGCCATCCGCCCAGGTGAGGGTACCGTTAGCAGCCTCGTAGTCGTCACCGGCGATCGCGGAGCCATCGATGGTGGCGTAGGTCACCTCGACCACACCTTCCGCCCCGGCCACTCGGTTGACCGTGAACGTGACGCTGCCGTCCTCTTCGTTCACTTCGAGCTCTGTCTCGGCGAGCTCGAGTCGGCCCGGCTGGGTCGCCTCGGCCGCACCGAGGGACGCCTCGACGAAAGATTCCGCCACCAGGTTGTAACCGGCGGAGTTGGGGTGCAACCGGTCGAAGAAGTAGTTGTCGAAGTAGTTCGACCGGTTGAACAGCTCGTAGTAGGGATCGGCAAAGAATCGGTCGGCTTCCATCGAAGCGACCCGCAGCTCGTCGGCGAGGTCCCTAGCCGCGACGTTGTCATCATCCCCCCCCATCTCGTCGGGGCCGAAGGGAACCACCGAGGCCATCACCGGCTCCACTCCGGCGAGCTCCGCGACCTCAGCCATCCGGTCGAGATTGAACAGAATCGACTCGACCCCGATCCCGTTGTTGATGTCGTTGGTCCCTTCCATGATCAGAACCACATCCACATCAGGCTCCTGTTCCAGAAGGTTCCGCAGGCGGGTCACGCCCTGGGACGTCCTTTCACTACAGGCGCCCCGACTATCCATATCGACGTCGAGATCGTTACTGGCCAGCTTGGAGCGCAGGCGCGGCGGATAGCCGCCGGGGCCGTTAAACAGATTGCA
>JBCCGX010001582.1:0-1844 GCA_039029035.1 Acidobacteriota bacterium
GAGATTCTCGTCCGTGTCGAAACCGCTAGCGGGCGCTCCGGCGAGCAGTCGATCGGCGCTCCGAAGGAGCCGCCAGCGCCGCGAGATTTTGTCCTCGAAGAACCGGTTACGATCTCCGGTCTCGTCGTGGACGCAGAGTCGGAGCGCCAGCTGGCCGGCGCGCGGGTGTGGCTGCGCGACACCCCCTCGGCCTTCACCGACACCGACCGCTATGGCAAATTCCACCTCGTCACCGCGGCCGCCGCCTGGCAGCGAAGCTGGCTGCGGGCTACCCGGCCTGGCTATCTTCGATCGATTGCGCGGCCACGTCCACGCCGGTCGGCAAAACCTGCAACCCTCCCCTCGCCCCTCGAGCTGCAGCCGGCCGACACTCTCTTCGGCCGGATCGTCGATGCGCAGGGCGAGCCGATCGACGGCGCCAAAATCCTTCTCCAGGCTTCCCAGCAAATTCCGCACACTACCCGAAGCCAGCCGGACGGCCGCTTCAAAGCACCGGCCATAGGCAACGTCGTCTACCAGATCCGAGTGTCGAAAACGGCCTATCTCGACGAGCAGCGCGAAGCGAGTGTCGACGACGGTCCGGTGGATCGGGGGATCCGCGTGGTCCTCAGGCAAGGCCTCGAAGGGTTCGGTCGAGTGGTCGATCGAGCGGGCGAGCCGATCGACGGGGCGCAGGTCAGCCTGCTCACGCCGGACGAGGCAGCGCAAGCACACCGCGGCCCGGGTGCGAGCCACGGGCCCCTAACCCAACAAACGACGACCGATGCCGCCGGTCGCTTCGAGCTGTCCAACATGCAGCCCGGGGTTCTGGTCGACCTGGAAGTCACCGCACCGGGTTATGGCACGACCCACGGCGGACGGCGCGAGATGGTCGAAACCAGCGAAGCGATCGATTTCGGCACGGTGATCATGGAGCCAGGCCATGAACTGAGGATTCAGGTGGTCGATCCGCAGGGTCAACCGTTGCCCGAAGCCTCGGTGAGCACCGAGCCCTGGCCCGCCCGCCGCGCATGGCAATCCCCCGCCGAGACCAAGACGACCGCCGACGGAGAAGGGCGCTGCATCCTTCGAGACTTCGCGGCCGGCGACAAGATCACTGTCACTGCCCACCACCCCGCCTACACCAAGCAGCGGCTACCAGGCCTGGAGATCTCCCATCCCGAGATCCTCACCCTGGTACTCGAGCCCAAAGGCAAGATCGCCGGCCTCGTCGTCGACGACCATGGCGAGCCCCAGCCGGCTGCCAGCGTCTCGGTGCTGCACCAGGATGGCTCAGGCGGCTTCGGCACTTCGCACCAGGCCGACGGCGAAGGTCGGTTCGAGATCGAGATCGACGCCGCCGATCAGCTGAGCTTGACCGCTCGGGCGGCCGATCGCCGGTCGGACAATCTCACTCTCAGCCTCGCTCCCGGCCAGGTTGTCGAAGATCTGCGGCTGGTGCTCGCCGCTGGCGAAAGCCTCGAGGGGCGGGTGCTCGATCCGTCGGGTGAGCCTCTGGCGCAAGCCTACGTCCGCATCTCGGGGATGGACGCGCAGATGTTCTTGGCGGTGCGTCAACGGCGCACCGCCAGGACCGATCGTGACGGACGCTTTGCGTTCACCGGTCTCACCCCCGGCGTGGTCCTGCTACGGGTCCATAGCCAAGGATTGCCCAGCGCCCAACAGACGATCGATCTGCAGCCAGGCGTCAATCGCCTGGAGATCCGCCTGCCGCGGCCTCATCAAGTCCACGGCCGAGTGGTCGACGCGGCGGGGCGGCCGATCGGCGACGCCCAGGTGTCCCTGCGCTCGATCGATCAGAATCTCGGTGGCTCTGCGACCAGCGCTGCCGACGGCTCCTTCAC
>JBCCGX010001583.1:0-1838 GCA_039029035.1 Acidobacteriota bacterium
GCGACGCTGCTGGCCTCTCCGGGGTTCGACGCCTCGGTGTGGGAGCTGTGGCCGAACCTGACCGCCGGCGCCGCGCTCCACATCCCGGACGGCGGGACCGTCGCCTCTCCTCGCCGCTTGCTGGCTTGGCTGGCCGAGCAGGGGATCACCCTGTCTTTTCTCCCGACGCCGCTGGCCGAGGCCGTGCTGGCGGAGCCCCTGCCAGCCGCTCTGGCCTTGAGAGCACTGTTGACCGGGGGCGACAAGCTCCACCACAGTCCCGGCGGCGCGCTCCCCTTCGAGCTCGTCAACCATTACGGACCCACGGAGAACACCGTGGTGACGAGCTGGACGCCGGTGGCGCCCGGCGCCAGCGCACCGCCGATCGGCCGGCCGCTGACCAACTGCCGTATCTTCCTGCTCGCTGCCGGCCTGCGTACGGTGCCGCTCGGTGTGCCGGGCGAGCTCCACATCGGCAGCCTCGGCTTGGCCCGCGGCTACCGCGGCCTCCCCGGGCTCACCGCCGAGAGGTTTATTCCGGATCCCTTGAGCGGTACGGTGGGCGAACGGCTTTACAGGACCGGCGACCTGGCCCGCTACCGGGCCGACAGTCAGCTCGAGTTCCTGGCCCGTCTCGACCACCAGGTGAAGATCCGCGGCTTCCGCATCGAGCTGGGAGAGATCGAGGCGGTGTTGAACGCCTGTCCCGGAGTCCACGAGACGGTGGTGCTGAAGCGGCAGAGCGCGGGGCGGAACGAGGAGGCGCTGGTGGCCTACGTCGTGCTGGGGGAGGATCTTTCACCTCCGGCAAGCCGCGAGCCGAGGGCTGAGCTGCGTCACTTCCTCAGCTCCAGGCTGCCCGCCTACATGGTGCCCGCAGCGTTCGTGTTCCTCGAGACGCTGCCGTTCCTGCCGAACGGCAAAGTGGATCGGGCCGCCCTGGCCCGAGTCGCGCCGGCCCTGCAGGGACCCGAGGGCCCGTCCCATGTGGCGCCCCGCGACCAGGTCGAGCGCGCCATCGCGGCGATCTGGCAGGAGCTCCTCGAGATCGATCAACCGGGGACCCGCGACAACTTTTTCGACCTCGGCGGCCATTCCCTGCTGCTGGCCCGCTTGCAGAGCAAGCTGGGGGACCAGTTCGGACGCGAGATCCCCATGGTCGAGCTGTTCCGGCGTCCGACCCTCGCTGCCCAGGCGGACTATCTCGACCCGCAGCGCAGTGCCAGGGCACGGGACCAGCGGGGCTCGTGCCGCGCCGAGGCGCGTCTGGAGTCCGCCCGAGGGTCCGGATCGGAGATCGCTGTCGTCGCCATGACCGGCCGATTTCCGGGGGCGGGCAATGTCGAAGAGCTGTGGCGCAACCTGTGCGACGGCATCGAATCGGTCACTTTCTACAGCGACGAGGAGCTTCTAGCCGCCGGCGTCGACCCCGCCGTGCTCGAAGATCCCCGTTACGTCAAGGCGGGTGCTCCGCTGGCGGGAGCGAAGTGGTTCGATGCCCAGCTCTTCGGCATCAGTCCGCGGGAAGCGGAGTTGATGGATCCGCAACAGCGGATCTTCCTGGAGTGCGCCTGGGAGGCTCTGGAGCTCGCCGGCTACGATCCGGAGAGCTGGGACGGCGCCGTCGGTGTCTACGCCGGGATCGGGATGAGTCGTTATCTGGTCAATCTCTATTCGAACCCCGAGGTAGTGGGTAGCACGGACGGTGTGCAGTTGATGGCTGGCAATGACAAGGATTTTTTGCCTACTCGGGTGTCTTATAAATTGAATCTCAAAGGGCCGAGCATCAACGTGCAGACGGCCTGCTCGACCTCGCTGGTGGCCGTCCATCTGGCCTGCCAGGGATTGCTCAACGGTGA
>JBCCGX010001584.1:0-1835 GCA_039029035.1 Acidobacteriota bacterium
CCTGGTCGATGCCCCAGATCGGCACCTCGGCGCCGGAGAGCTGGCTCACTGTCCGCAGAAGGGCCGCTTCCTCGTGGTAGAAGGCGAACGGGATGGCGAAGGGGTAGCGGGCATAGAGCTCGTCGAAAGCCTGGGTGCGGGCCTCTTGCGCCAAAGCCTGCAGGCGGCGAGCGCTCCATGGGCCGACTTCGGTGACATAGGTGTCGAAGCCGGCTGGTTGGAGCTCGCGGAAGAGGGCCTCGGTGAGCTCCGAGATCTCAGCCAGACCATGGACCTCGCCCAGCAGCACGTGGCGCGAGGCTTTGCCGGCAGCGATGAGGAAGTTGGCGCCCTCACCTAGCAGGCGCCCGTCTGCGAGGCTCAAGGAGTAACGGTGGTCTTCCAGGGCGGCGGTGAGATCTTTCGCTTCGCCTTGGCAGGGGAGCGCGGGCAAGAGAACCAGGGCTAGGGTCAGGAGAAGAGTGCGTCGCATGGTCGGGTCTCCGGTAGTTGACATTCTGACCGGTGAAACGGCCCTGGGCCCTAGCGATGACTGGATTTCGGCGCCAAGCGGGAATTTCTCAGCGCCAAGACGGATTTATGAACCATGAAGCCGCGCTGCGTCGAGCGCTGACGCACTTGCAATAAACTGTCGTGACAGGGCTGTGAGCCCGGTGACGAGCAGGTGAATGAGCAAAGGAGAGCTTCGAATGAGGTCGACCCCATTCTTCGTTGGTTTGATCATGCTTTGTGGTGCGGCGTCGGCCGCGGCGCAGACAGAGCCCTGGCTTCCAACCCATGTCGAACAGCAAGTCGTAGGCCAGCTGGCCGAGCGTCTCGGTGAGGTGGGGCAAGTGCAGTCGCGCGACGAAGATGCAGCGCGGACGGTTGCGGCGCTACGCCGGAAGATCGAATCCTGGAACGTTCCGGGACTCCTGCAGCGAGCGCCTCAATTCCCTGAGTTACAGGTACCGAAGGCGGGTCAGCCGCATCTCGATGCCATGGCCAGCTACAACATCTGCAACCTGATCCTCTACCGGTTGTATGCCGATCCCGCTCTGCGAGGCGACGTGAACCAGGGCGTCAGGACGGTGAAAGCGTTGACCGGTCTAGCCATGACGATGGTCTATCTCCGGCAGCCCTTCCAGGCATCCGGCGGAACGGACGAGCAGCTGGAGAGCTTGCTTGCCGGTGAGGCGATGAACCGGGTCTTCACCGGTCTGCAGGAGAACGCGGAGCAACTGGCCCATGCCGCGAGCGGCTGCGGACCGGTGCTACAGGCGCTGACCGAGTGATACGTTGGCCGTCGTAGCCTGAGCCCAGGCTCATCTCAACGAAAGGATCCGAAGATGTCCGATCTTTATCGACCGTTCCTTGCCGGGCTCGAAACGTCGAACTTCGTGATTGGCGTCCAACTCGGCGACTTGAAGAACGAAGACGCCCAGCGCCGTGCTCGGGGTGACGCCGGCGCCTCGATCTCCTGGATCATCGGTCATTTGCTGAGCTATCGCTGCATGGTGCTGCAAGCCTGCGGTGTCGATCAGCCCAACCCCTACGAGGAGACCTTCTCCTACGAGGCCCCCGCCACAGGGGGCGAGAACTATCCCGACATCGCCGAGCTGCGCGCGGCGTGGAGCGAGATCCACGACAAGGTCCGCGAGATGCTCTCCGGCCTGAGTGACGAGCAGATCCTGGCCCAGTCCGAGCTACCGAGCCCGACCGGCGGTGGCACCTTGCTCGATGGCCTCTCGTTCCTGGTCTGGCACGAGTCCTACCACATCGGCACCATCGGCATGCTGCGAGTGCAGTTCGGCTATCAGCACACCCACGAGAGGGCGATGGCGGCGATGGAGTCG
>JBCCGX010001585.1:0-1833 GCA_039029035.1 Acidobacteriota bacterium
GCGTAGAGTATCCGCTACATGTACTTCGTATGGTATTCGTACTAGCCGCATCATCGTCCACCCCTTCTTCAGCAGCTTCCTGCCGCTCTTGCAGGAGGTCGTAGCACGCGAGCGAAGACAGCATCGTACTCGACGTCGATCGCCGAGCCGATGCCGACTGCGAGGGCGTTGGCAAAGCCGTGCAACCGAACTTCGGAGATCCGCCGAAATTCGCTGATCTGCTCCTCGAGCGTCGCCGCCTGGCGCAACAAGTCGCGATCGCCGAGCGTTTGCAAGCCTCCTCCGGCGGCCGGCGGTGTGTTGCCCAGCATCACCGCAACGGTGTGCAGCGAGCGATCGAGGCGGCGGGTGATCTCGTCGACATCGACCTGATCGCCGGTGACGTGCTCCTCGAGCCAGAGATGGGAAATGGCAACATCTCGCTGAATCTCTGCCATGGCCTTGACGTAGGCATGGTCGCGGATGATCGAGCGTTGGCGCAGGCGGTCGGTGCCGACCAGCACCGCGATCGACAACAGGCCGATCGTCAACACCGAGAGCGGCAACCTATACCGGTCCATCGAGGCCGATCCGGCCCGGCGCGGCTCGAGCTCAGCGTCGCTCGGCATTTAACACGTAGCCGACGCCCTTGACCGTCTGCAGCAACTTCCCGTCGCGCCCGCCATCGATCTTCTTGCGCAGGCGATAGATGAGCACGTCGATCGTGTTGCTCATCGCATCGAAGGACTCGTCCCACACGTGCTCCGAGAGCTCGGTGCGGGTCACGGTCTCGTCGACTCGCGTCAACAGATACTCGAGGATGCCGAACTCTTTGGGCGCCAGCTCGATCGGCGCCTCCGCCACGGTGACTCGGCGGCTCGCCCGTTCCAGCACCAGATCCGCGGCACGCAAGGTCTGGAGCGATTTGCTGCGGCGGCGCAACAGGCTCCGCACCCGGGCCAACAACTCGTCGAAGGCGAAAGGCTTGGTGAGGTAGTCGTCGGCTCCGGTATCGAGCCCGTCGACCCGATCGCCGACATCGCGGCGGCCGGTGAGCATGAGCACCGGAACCTCGGAGCCGGCAGCGCGCCAGCGACGTAGGAGATCGATGCCGCTGGGTGCCGGGATCGTCCAGTCGAGCACCACCAGATCGTAGGGGTTGAGGTCCATCAACTCTTCGGCCTCGCCGCCCGAGACCGCCAGATCGACGGCATAGCTCTCGTCCTCGAGCGCTTCGACCAGAACCTGGGCCAGTTCTTCCTCGTCTTCGACCACCAGAACTCGCATCGGATCGGATTTTACCGGATCGGACGACGATAGACGGTCCTGGCATGTCGGGAAACGTCCTGACATGTCCGGCAACGTCCCGCTGGCTGTCCGATCCCCCGGATCGAGGCCGAATTGCCCTCTCCAGGCTGGCATAACCCTTGCTATCTTCTAGGAAGGACAGCCAAGGAGGACAGCCCACCGGCCCACCAACCGCCCCACCCAACGACGCATCCAACCGAGGAGATTCACCATGCCGAGACAGGCCATTCACGTCACCTTCGATCCGTCAGCTAACAGCGGCCCTCAGTTTTCGTTCTCGCCCGAACGAGCCGTCCTGCAAGGGGCGACGTCGGTCGTCGACGTGGTTCTCGAGACCCGGGGCCTGGACGGCGCCGAAGCTCGCTTCTCGTCGCCGGAAGCGATCCTGTGGAAGAACGACGGCCCAGACGATCTGACGGAAGATGTCAACTCCGCCCGCACCAGGGTCACCCTGCAGGGCTTTCCGATGGACCAAGAGCAGGCAGAGATCGACTACGGCTACGCCGTGCAGGTCGAATACGATGGGGAGATCTTCTCCTCCTACGC
>JBCCGX010001586.1:0-1827 GCA_039029035.1 Acidobacteriota bacterium
CGGTAGAGCTGCGTGCCGCCCGAGTTGGCGATGGCGGACGTCGTCCAGCCGAGGAAGGTGCTGCCGGCGGGCGCGGCACTGTTCAGCTCGAGGAAGGTGAAGTCGGTGTTCGAGCTGGTGGCCAGGAGGTTGGCGCCCAGAACACGCGGCACCGAGCCCGGCGGATTGAACTGCGAGCCACAGCTGGCGCCGCAGCCCACCGTCCACTGGAAGTACGCCTCGAGGGACGACGCAGCACTCTGGGTGCTGAAGCAGTGGTTGGCGGTGAGGAAGTAGGGCGTGCCGGAGCTGGCGGTGTCGTTCAGCAGGCCGCCGGAGCAGATGAAGCTACCGCCGGGGAGGCTGAAGACGAGATAGGCCACGGCGTCCTGGACCGGCTGCACGGCGCTGGGGATCGAGGAGCATTCGGCGTTGACGATGCAGCTGTCGTTCCACGCGCAGAAAGCTTTCTCGAAGCTGTAGCCGAAGGAGTAACGATCCCCCAGGTGAGAGAGCTGTGCGACGGTGAAAAGGCGTTTCACCTGCAGCGCGGTCTCGGCGGAGTAGTGCAGCTGGAGAACGATCTCCTCGCCTGCGACGGTGTTGGTCCAGAGCTCTTTGTGCATGCCGGTGTACGGGCCGAAGGCGTGGCCGTGACGACCGAAGACGTAAAGCTCGGCGCCCTTGGGCAACGCGAGGCCGGTCAGGCGGAGGCGCACGCCGGTGGCGCCCGGCGAACGGAAAGCCCCGCTCCACACACTCCTGCCATCGGCTTCAACCACTTTGCCGAAGAGGCCCTTCTCAGCCGGATTGAAGCTGAAATCCACGTCGCCATGGACGCCGACCCAAAGGGGACCGCCGTTCGGCTCACTGGACTTCAGGGCGAGCAACTGGTCGGCCGGCACCTGAACCTCGAAGGCCGCTGCCTTCTCTTCACCTTCGAGCGCGGCCAGTTGAGCATGCAGGCCGGCCATCTCGTCGATCATGACCGACTTGTCCACCCCGGCAACCGGGGTGTACGGCATCACTTCGTCGGCGCCAAAGGCCGGTGCGACCACCAGGCAGGTGGCGAGACACAACAGAGCGATACGAGTTAGATACTTCACCATTACACAGTTCTCCTCTAACGGACCAGGGATCTGGTCGTTCATGGGGTAGCGTCGGGCGGAGGAGCCGCCCGAAACCTGCTTGACCGTTCTGGTCAGTTATTATAACGCAGTAATCTGTCAAAATGTCGCCTAGAGGTTAATTAACCAGGGTTTTTCGTTGTTTCTTGGCCGGTTCTCGGAGGCCAGTTCCGAAGACCACAGATAGTTCGACTTTAGGGTGAAACTGTTCGATAAGAGTGATTCTATGACTAGGCTTTTTACTGCCAAATTCTTGCATTTCGCAGTCCTTTGCCCTGTCTCTTGCTGCTGGCTGAGCGCCACGATCTTTCTCCCTGCGCTGGCCTCCGGGCAGGACCCGGCTTGTGCGCTCGAAACCTCGGCGGACAACGGTGCCGGCCGACTCTCGGTGACAGCCAGCGACGACACCTGGATTTGGCAGGCCCGCCCCGGCGACACGGTGCGTTGCGACCTCGAAGCCCACGAGCCCCTCGATGTCGATTGCCTCGAAGCGTCGTGCTCCGGCGGGGAGCAGGAGCTCCGTCTCTTTGCCGGGCGTGCGGTCGAGATCAATGGCCCTAGCCCGGAGGGCCCGGTGGATGTTGAATGGCGTCGATTCGGTGCCCCTGGCGACGCCAGCGATCGGACAGCGCACCGGCAGCTGCCGCGGCTCGACACCCCGGAGCCCTGGACCCTCTATGCGGCCGCCGAAGAAGACCGATTGTTGCGCTTGCGGCGACCG
>JBCCGX010001587.1:0-1826 GCA_039029035.1 Acidobacteriota bacterium
GCGGCGGTCTCGGTGCGGCGCTCGGTCTGCCAGGCCAGGCCGCCAGCCAGGGCGTAGATCGCCGCAATGAGCAGGAGGCCGCCGGCCCACCAGCTGACCGGCGAGCGTCGCATCAGGGTCCATTCGTGCCGCACGACCGTCCAGGTCATGAGCCTTCTCCGGGCAGCACCCGCAACTTGCCGGTCGCACGGACGGCGAAGACACCGGCCGCCACCAGCCAGACGGCGAGCCAGGCAAAGGCTGCCAACTGGCGAGCAAGAACCTCACCGAGACCCGGTGGGCGGTAGTCGAAGGTCGGCGTGGCACCCCATAGAGCCTCGTCTGCCAGGTAGCCGAAGGACGCCTCGCCGGCGTTGTGGGTCATGTCGTCATTGAGGAACTTCACCAAGATGCGCCGATGCTCCTCGGCCGCTTCGGCAAAATGCCGATGCCGCGCGACATCGGTGCCGGCGATGGCCATCGACAGGGAGCGCACGGCGAGCATGGGCGACAAGGCGGCACCCCAAAGGTGGAGGCGCTCCTGGCCGGCGTAGCGCCGCCACAGCTCCCCGTAGTGCTTGTCATAGACCTGATTCGAGTGCTCTTCACTGGCCTGCAACGAGATGCCAGGAAAGCTCACCGGTAGCTGCTCCAACGCGTCGACGTCGTACTCCGCCAGAACCGTTTCCTCCAGCTTGCGGCGGCGCTCCTCGCGAGTGCCCGCGTCGCCCATTCCGCGCGCTTCGTCCTCGGCGATGGCGGCGAGGAAGGCCCTTGGCGTGGGGATCGGATAAGCCCGTTCAGCGGCATCAGCGACCAGCCGTGGGGCGATGAGGGTACTCAGCATCCAAAAACCGAGCAGCGCCACCAGGGCGCCACGCGGGCTCGTCGTCGACGCCGAGACGGCCAATACGAGGGCCAGCAAGAGGACGTAATAGGCGCCGTAGACCGCGACCAGCAAGGCACCCGACAGAACGCCGGAGCCCGTGCCGCCGGCAACGAGCGCAACGACGGCGCCGAGCAGCATGGCCGGCACCAGCACCAGGGCGAGGGCCGCGCCGAGGCCGAGGGTCTTGCCCAAGACCAGCGTACGCGCCTCGAGGCCGAGGCTGACCAGCTGGCGCAACGTGCCACGCTGGCGCTCGCCGGCGAAAGCGGCGAAACCGAGGAAGATGACCAGCAACGGCGCCAGCACCTGCAGGGTAAAAGCAGCGCTCAGCTCGCCGAAGCGCTGCAGGGCGGTGCGATCTTCGGCCGGTCGCAAGGCGAAAGGATCCTGCCAATGGGCCTCGAGCCAGACCGCCGTGCCGAGATAAGCGTCGACGCCACGGTCGAGCGCCGAGAGCGCCGGCCGGGGTTTGAAGGCGTAGTGGCCGAAGTGCGCTGCCGAGTGGGGATTGCGCGGTCCCTGGCCGAGCCACGTGGCCTGGTCAGCAGCCACCGCCGCACCGATCTCTCGCTGGGTACCGCGGGTGTCGAGCCAACCGGCGGCCAGTCCGCCGAGCAGCAAGGCCAGGACACTCGCTGCCAGCACCCGGAAGCGGCCGTCGCGAAAGCTCTCGCGCAGCTCCTTGCGGGCGATGATCAGAACGGGCCTCGTCGTTGACTTTGTCATCGGCCGCCTCCTAGTCGTGCATGTGCTCCAGATAGATCTGCTCGAGCTGGCCGTGATCGACCGTCGACGCCTGGAGCACGTCGAGCAGGCGGCCACGCTTCATGATGCCGAGACGATGGCCGACTTCCTTGGCGCGGAAGAGATCGTGCGTGGCCATCAGCACCGCAACCCCTTCGCTCGACAGCTCACGCAGCAGGCTCGAGATCTCGTTAGCGGCCTGTGGATCGAGGCC
>JBCCGX010001588.1:0-1817 GCA_039029035.1 Acidobacteriota bacterium
AACGCCATGGCGGCGAGATCTGGCAGGACTACTACGGCCAGCGCAACGCCTTCAACCTGGGCGTCGCCGGCGATACCACCGTACACGTGCTCTGGCGTCTGCAGAACTCGGATCTCGGCCGCCTTGCTTCACCCAAGGTGGCAGTGGTCAACATCGGCACCAACAACGGTGGCGTCCATTCGGTCGAAGAGACCGTCCTAGGCATCCAAGAGATCGTCGAGACCTTACGCCAGGAGCTGCCGCAAGCCAAGGTGCTTCTCTTAGCGATCTTTCCCCGCGGCGAGACTGCGGACGATCCGGGGCGCAAGTTCAATGCCGAGGTCAGTCGCCGCAGCGCTCAGATCGCCGATGGCGAGACCGTCCACTTCCTCGATATCGGCAGCGGGTTCCTCGCCGAAGACGGCACCATCTCGGCCGAAGTCATGCCCGACTTCCTCCACCTGACCGAAAAGGGTTATGCGATCTGGGCCCGAGGGATGGAGCCCAAGCTGAAAGAGCTACTCGGCGAGTAAAGGCTCCGAGACTAAGACCGAGCCCTGCGGGCCAGAGCTTCGGCGACCTCTGTCGCCCGAGAGAATCGACGCTCCGGTCGCCGGTCGAGGCAGCGCATGATGGCCGCTTCCCAGATCGGGTCGAGATCTGGCTTGTAACAACGTGGTGACGGCGGGGCTGGCGCAGCGAGCCACTGAACGGCTTCTGAGGGATCGTTGGGAAAAGGCAAGGTCCCGGTCAGCATTTCATAGATCACCACACCCAGGGAGTAGATGTCGGCCGCGGCCGTCGCCACCTTGCCAGCGGCCAGTTCCGGGGCCATATAGGCCGGGGTGCCGCCAACAGGTCTGGGCGCCCCTTTGGCCTGTTGGCCGGCTCGAGCGAGACCGAAATCGGTAACCACTACCCGCGTGTCGGCTTCGTCGACCAGCAGGACGTTGGAGCTCTTGAAGTCCCGATGGACGACTCCGACCCGGTGGGCGGCATCCAGACCGTTTGCCATGCCGCGAATCAGCGGCAAGGCGCGACGCTGGGAGAGCGGTCCGCTCCGGCGCAAGTGCTCGGCCAGGGTTTCGCCCTCGAGGAGCTCCATGGTCAAGAACAGAATCGGCGGCGGATCCTTGCCCCAGGCGCCGGATTGGCTTCGCACCTGGAAGAAATCGAAGACCCGACAGACATTGGCGTCGGTCACCTGGCGTGCCAGATGCACCTCGCGCTTGAAGCGCTCGATCGAGCTCGGCCGACGGGCGATCTCCGGTCGGATGACCTTCAAGGCCACCGGCGCGTCGAGCTCGAGATCGTGCGCCTCGAAAACCTGCCCCATACCCCCTTGGCCGATCAGCCGACCGATCCTGAAGCGCTCACCGATCAGCTCCCCGGGCACCAAGGCGGCAACGACGGATTCCCCAGAGGCGGGCAGCTGATCTGCCGACATCGTTTGGGTTTCGCCTTCTTTGCCAGGTTTGGCCACAATCGACGCCTCCTACCAGCGATCAGGAGCGAAAGGCCCGCGGGTCAATGCCGAGCCGTTTGATCTTGTCCGCCAAGCCGTTGCGCGAGATGCCGAGCAACTTGGCGGCGTGCACCTGGCGACCTCCGGTGCGGCGCAGAGCCTCACGAATCAGCCGATCTTCGAGCCGCTGTAGATGCGGGGTGAGCTGCAGGTCTTGCGCGGCGTCGACCGGTGGCGGCTCGATCTTCTCCCGGCTTGCCTGGGAGACGCTACGCGCCAGCTTGCCCGCGTCGATCACGCCCCCGTCACGGCACAGGTAGACCAGGCGTCGGATTTCGTGGTGTAGCTCGCGGATATTGCCCGGCCAAGGGTA
>JBCCGX010001589.1:0-1816 GCA_039029035.1 Acidobacteriota bacterium
CGTCCCGCGCCGCATCCACGCTGTGCCCCTGACCGAAGCGATCATCGAGCTGGTCAAGGCCGATGCCGGCGTCGCCTGCCTGGCGCGCTGGGCCGTCGCTCCCCACCTGGCCAGCGGCGAGCTGGTGGCCCACTCCCTCGGGCGTGAGGGGTTTCGCCGTACCTGGATCGGCGCCTACCGTCGCCACGGGGCCACTCTGCCGCTCATCGAGCGCTTCACCGAGCACCTTTCGCACCACATGCGGCAGTTGTCTGCAGCGGGCTGATCGCCACGCTTGGCTCAGCTCGCCCGGGCCAACTGCTTGGCGAGGTGGGCGGCGATCTGTTGCGAGCGCTCGATGAACATCCGGGCGACCGGCTCGGGACAGTGCTCCCTAGCCGTCTCGGCAAACAGTGCCAGCCAGCGACTCCACATTTCCGGGGTGATCTTCCCGAGGCGGCCATGGATGGTCAGCGGTTGACCCCGGTAGCGTCCGCTGACCAGCAAGATCGATGACCAGAAATCGACCATCGTCGCCAGGTGATCATCCCAGCGACCGTCGAGCCGTGGCCCGAAGATTGGTGCCAGAAGGTCATCGTTCCGGACCTTGCCGTAGAACGCATGCACCACCGTCTCGATCATCGACTCGGTGGGTAGATAGTCCTCATCCGAGAACGTGGTGAGTTGACTCATGGATACTTCCTTGTGTCCTTTAGGGCTCGATGCGATGTGAGCAATGGCAGGCGTTGGCCTCGCCACCGACCTTTTCGAGGCGACAGGTCGACGGAGTCGCCGGTTCTTGCGCGATCGGTGAGCACGAGACGCTCAGAGCGAAGCCGAACAGCAGGATGACGCGATGAACAAGAAGCTGGGCGGTGCTCATTTCTTCGCCTCCAGCGGCAGCACTCGGCCCCCCTGGCCGATGCGCGTGCGGCGCTCTTCGGCAAAGTTCGCCAGGCGGATCGCTGGGCGCTCCTCTGGCGATAGCGACAGGATGTAGGCGACCAATCCCCAGCGTACCTTCTCGTCGGGTAACGCGCTATCGAAGGCTGGCATTGGCGTGCCGTTGAGGCCGGTCATGAAGGTCCGGTAGACGTCTTCCGGCTCGTGCCCGTTGCGGAACACCCATTTGTTGGTCAGATCGGTCGAGGCGATGTAGTGACCCCAGCTGTCTTCGAGGGTCGCTGCGGCAGGTCCGTCGCCCAGCCCCTGGTCGCCGTGGCAGCGCGCGCACTGCAGCTCTTCGTAGGTCTGTCGGCCCAGGTCGGCGAGCCGCTCGAGATCCGCTGGCGGATCCGGTACGGGAATCGTCGTCGGCTGCGTGCCGCTGCGGGTCTCTTCGATGAAATCCGATGATAGCGCGATCAGGTACTTCGAGACGTCACTGATCTGCTGTTCGTCGAGAAACTGTCCCCACGCCGGCATGGTGGTGCCAGGCACCCCTTCGCGCACCACACGCTCGATGTCTTCGAGCAGTGGCAGGGCACCGGTCGTCGTCGAGCGAAATTTGTAGACCCCGCCGGTGAAATCGCGCGGCTTGACGTCGAATCCAGCGGCGAGAAAGCCATCACCGTCACCGCGAATACCGTGGCACACAGCGCACTGTGCCAGGTAGATGGGCTGACCGCGCCGCATCGCGTCGGCGCCCGGCAGGTCGTCCGGAACATCCACCGCGGGTGGGTTGGGGTCGTACCTTTCACGCTCGGGCGGCGCCACGGCCGCGGGCTCGGCATAGCTGATGGCTTGGAGGGAGGCGGTGGGTGGCTCCTGGCGAGCCCAGTTGCCTTGCGAAGCAAAGCCGTGCCCGAACAAGTCGTACATTTTGAAGAAATCCACC
>JBCCGX010001590.1:0-1808 GCA_039029035.1 Acidobacteriota bacterium
GAGCACCGCGCCCGATTCGCCCAGGTGTATGCGCGCTTGCCCGCCGGCCTGTCGCGGCGGCAGGCCGAGATGCAGCTCGCGCCCTGGTTCGAGGCCTATCTGCAAGCCGATGTCCAGCGCGCCGACTGGCCTTCGGTCACCGAAGAGCAACTGCAGGGCCACCTCGCCACCGAGCTGCGGGTGATGGCGGGTGCGCACGGCCAGAGCTGGATCACACGGCGGATCGAACAACCCCTGGCCATCCTCATGGGGGCCTGCGGCCTGGTGCTCCTTCTGGCCTGCCTCAATGTCGCCAACCTCTCCTTGGCCCGGGCCTATGCCGGTCGCCGCGCCACCGCCCTGCGCACCGCCCTGGGCGCTTCCAAGCGGCGGATTCTCGGCGAATCGATGATCGAGAGCGCCGTGCTCGCCCTCCTGGGGACCGGGCTCGGTGCGTTGACCGCACCTGCCGTCAGCCGCTTCACCCTTACCCTGCTGCTGGACAACGAAACCGGCGGTGCCGCCCTGCGCCCTGAGCTCGATCTTCGCGCCCTGCTTTTCGCCCTCGGGCTGACCGTCCTGGTGACCCTGCTCTCAGGCGCTGCCCCGGCCTTGTTCACCGCCTCCATGCGGCCGATCGAAGCGCTACGCCAGCACGCGGGGGGCGGTGGAGGGAGCTCGACGCTGCGCAAGGCCTTGGTCATCGGCCAGTTCACCCTCGCCCTCGTGTTGCTCGTCGGTGCCGGTCTCTTCGCCCGCACCCTGGGCAGCCTGCGCGGCGACGGGCCAGGCTACGCCACCAGCAACCTGCTCATGTTCCGCCTCGCCCCTGCCAAAGATGGCAACGATTTCGCCCAGACCCGCCGCCTGATCCACCGGGTGCGAGACGAGCTGGGGCAGCAGCCGGAGATCTCGGCCGTGGGAGTCGCGTCCTTCGAGATGCTCAGCGGCGGCGGCTGGAACAATCCGATCACCCTCGCCACCGCCACCGGTCGAGTGGTCAGCGACCGCAGCCTGCCGATGAACGCGATCACCCCAGGCTTCTTCGCCGCCCTCGGTGTCCCCTTGCTGCACGGGCGCGACTTCCGGCCGGCAGACGCGACGGCAGAAGGCTGGGGCCTGAAAGTCGCGATCGTCAGCCAGGAGCTCGTCGATCGCTACCTCGGCGGCGAGAACCCTATCGGCGATCGCCTCGCCTTCGGCACCGCACCCGATGCCGACCCGGATATCGAGATCGTCGGCGTGGTACGCAGCTTTCAAGACTTCGACCTGCGCCAGCCCGAGCCCCAGGTCTTCTTCCCGCTCTGGCAGGTCAATACGGCCGACGCGACCTTCTACTTGCGTACCGACGCCGCCTCCGACACCGCTGCCGAAGTGATCCGCCAGACCGTCAAGGCGGTCGAGCCGGCGCTCACCGTCTTCGCCGTCCGCACCGTCGACGACCAGCTCGACCGCCTGCTGGTCAGCGAACGCGTTCTGGCGACCCTGGCCAGCACCTTTGCGGTTCTGGCCACCCTGCTCGCCGTGATCGGCCTTTACGGCGTACTGGCTTTCTCCGCCGAACGCCGCAAGAAGGAGATGGGTATTCGCCTGGCACTCGGCGCGCCGCGTTGGTCGGCCGGCGGCCTGATCGTGCGCGAAGCTCTGGCCTTGGTGGCCCTGGGCCTCGCCCTCGCCTTGCCCATTGCCTGGGCCCTCGGCCGTCTGGTCGAGAGCCAACTGTTCGGGATCCACCCAATGGATCCGGCGACGATCACGGCCGCGATCGTCGCGCTTCTGGCGGTCAGTCTGGGCGCCAGCGCGCTGCCGGCGGTACGCGTCGGCAGCAC
>JBCCGX010001591.1:0-1804 GCA_039029035.1 Acidobacteriota bacterium
CGCGCCGTCGGCCAGGGGCTGCAGGGTCCACTCGCGGCCGTCGTGGACGCGCTTGTAGTAGGTTCGGGTGACGGCGAAGAAATCGCCGCGCGCTTCTTCGGGCAGCTTCTCGGTGGAGAAGTGCCAGGTGGCGGAGGCGAAAAGGAAGCCCTTGGTGTCTTTCTCGACCTGGATGGTCGACATGGTGTCGGGGTCGATCGCCTCGTCGCGCAAGACGATCTGGGTCTTGCCGGCGTACTCGTCGGGCTCGAAAGTGAAGGCTTCCTTGCGGCTGCCGAGGGTGACGGTGGCGGCCTCGCGGATGCCGAGGGCGCCTTCGCGCTCCAGGTAGTGCACCAGGCTGTAGATCACCTCGGCCGTGGCGCGGGTGGACTTCCAGTGGTTGAGCTTCTTGTTGAGCAGCAGCCACTGCACCAGGCCGTGGCGCCGGGCGTCGTCGGGCCCGAGCTCGGTGAGGGTGCGCAAGGCGAAGGCATGACTCTCGATGGTGTCGTTGTACCACAGCCAGGCGCGGTCTTCCGGCGCCCAGAAGGTGCCTTCGTCGCGGGTGGTCTTGGCCGAGTCCATAACGCTTTCCCACACCAGCTCGGCGTCGGCCTCGCGGCCGGCGCGCTGCAGGAGGAGGGCGAGGTAGCCCTTGAGGCGCGGCGAGTGCTTCTTCCAGTAGCGGAAGGAGAAGTCGAGCATGCGCCTTCGGTCGTCGTCAGAGAACACGCCACCGGTCCACGAGGCGTCGGGATAGCTCGACAGGATGAAATTGAGGTAGGTGATCAGCTCCCAGCAGCAGTCTTTGCGCTGCATGTCGCGCACCCACTCGTCGAGGTAATGGCGGTGGGTGTAGGCCCAGGCGCGGACCACCATGTCCTTCGGCACCTCGACGTCGAACTCCAGGGCACGGGAGAAGCCCTGCAGGAGGTAGAGGGTCATGTAGGGTGACGGTGGACCACCCGGCCACCAGGGAAAGCCGCCGCTCGAGGTTTGCGCCTCGCGCAGCTTGGCCAGAGAGGTCTCGCGGGTGGCACGGGCGTTGCCGGGATCGAGGACGTTGATCAGCTCGGCGCCCGGGTCGAGCTCGCGGCCGCCGCGGGCGGTTCGCAGCCAGGGGGTCTCCTCGAGGCCCATCTTGCGATTCGGGTCGTCCGCGTCCCAGGTCTCGAGGCGGGTCTCGCGCTCGGAGAAGTCCTTGGCCATCTTGGCCACGGCCGGATACTCGTCATAGAGGCTGGCGACAATACCGGTGGAGAGGAAGCGGTTGAGCAGCTGCTCGGTGCACTCGTAGGGGTAGGTGGCCAGGTAGGGCAGGGCCTGCAGCACGCTGTAGAAGAGCTGCGCGTCGAGGGTCACGACCAACTGCTGGTCGATGCGGCTGGGATCGTCGGCGCGCATATCCTCGAAGACCATCTCCCGGCGATCTTTGTCGTGCAGGGTGACGAAGCGCGACTGGGCCAGGTGCAGGCGACCTGGAAGGACCGGCAGAGGACGCAGCTCGCCGTCCGAGAGGTCGCCGGCCCGGCCGATGACCCGGAAGGCGACCGGCCCGACCTTGGCCGGTGCCCGCACCGGGAAGGTGAGGCTCGTGCCGCCGCCGGGGGCGACGCTGAAAGCGACACCGCGAGCGTCTTCCGGCCGCAGGCCGAAGTCGGCCAGGCGGCTCGCGTCGGTTTCGGGATCGACGATCTCGAAGTCGAGGGTGCCGGAGAGCTCGGTGTCGCCGGCGTTGTTGACCACCACTTCCAGCTCGGCGGCGTCGCCCTCTCGCAAGAAGCGCGGCAGGTAGGGGCGGACGAGGAGCTCCTTGACGGTC
>JBCCGX010001592.1:0-1802 GCA_039029035.1 Acidobacteriota bacterium
CCGCGCTGGCCGTTCGTTTCTGATGCCGCCGAGCGATGTCGATCTCGAAGCCGGCTCGGTGCTCGACATTTCACACGAGAGCTTGATGCGTGTGTGGACGCGACTCATCGATTGGTTGGACGAGGAAGGGCAATCGGCTCAACTCTATCGCCGACTGTCGCGGGCGGCGGCGCGGCACGAAGCGGGAGAAGGCGGTTTGTGGCGTGCGGAGGAGCTGGCTCTGGCGCTGCCCTGGCGTGAGAGAAACCACCCAACGGCGGAATGGGCGCAGCGCTACGACGCCCACTTTGACCGGGCTATCGGCTTCTTGGAGGAGAGTGAGAAGGCGCGCAACGCGTTCCTCCAGAAGCAGAAGCTAGAACGCCGACGCAAGCTGCAGCGTGCCCGCTGGCTGAATTGGGCCGCGGCGATAGGTGGCGTTCTCGTGCTGTTGTTTGCCGCCAAGATGTGGCGGCTGTCGGAGGGGGCGTCGATCCAGAGCGAGCTTGCCCTGACTGCCAAAGCCTACGCCGAGCAGCAGCAGAAGGTGGCCGAGAAAGCGCGTGAGGACGCTGATCGACTGCGCCAGGTGGCGTTGCTCGAGCGTTCCGAAGCGGAGGAGCAGCGTTCCGAAGCGGAGGAGCAGCGCGAGCTGGCGGAGGAGCAGCAAGCGATTGCCCAGGCGCAGCGCCGTCGGGCGATCGAGAAGGAGCGCCAGGCCATGGCCCACGCCGGTGAGGCCCAGAAGGCGCGCGAGCAGGCCGAAGAGGCTCGCAGCGAGGCCGAAGCCAGCCGGTTGCTGGCTCTGCGGCAGAAAGAAGAGGCTGAGACTGCTCGCGCCAAGGCGGAACAAGCCGAAGTCGAGGCGCAGCGCCTGCGTCGACTGGCGCAGTTCCGTGAGATCGTCTTTCAGACGTTGCAGGCCGATCGTCAGGCTACCGAAGTCCCGGCCCTGGTCGCGGTCCAGGCGTTCCATCTCTATCGCCAGCTCGAAGGCGGCGGGCAGGAAGATCCGCACGTCTTCGACGTGTTGCGCCACAACTCGCAGCGACTCGGTTCCAAACGGTGGGATGTGCTCGCTGCCCATAAGGGACCGGCGCGTGCCGTGGCGCTGACGGCCGACGGGACCCGCCTCGCCTCGGGCGGCGAGGGTAATCGCGTCCGGGTGCTCGATCTGGTGTCCGGCATCGAATCGGAGTCGCTCAAAGTGGGTCGCAGCGGGGTGGCGTCTCTCGTCTTCAGCTCGCGCGAGACTCTGGTGGTCGGCGGCGTGGACGGGTCGCTACAGACCTTCGATTTAGGCCAGCCCAAGCCGGTCGGTCGTCGCCTGGCAGGCCACGGCGGCGCGGTGACCGCATTGGCGATGCATCCCGGCGGCTCACTTCTCGTTTCAGGG
Organism: Acidobacteriota bacterium; assembly: GCA_039029035.1. Classification (GTDB taxonomy): domain Bacteria; phylum Acidobacteriota; class Thermoanaerobaculia; order Multivoradales; family J023; genus JAAELT01. The sequence goes on from JBCCGX010001592.1 coordinate 1,376, forward strand.
GCCACGGACGGGACTCTACGGTCCTGGAGTTTGTCGACCCGCGAGCCTTCGGGGGTGGATATCGTCGGCAGCGGCTCGGCGATCACTGCGCTCGCCTTCGGCGACGGCAGTGGCTCTCTGGCGGTAGGGCGGGCAGGTGGCGGTGTCTCGCTGGTCGCTGGCGTCGGCAGCAGCTCTATGGCAGGCGGGGGCGTGCAGTTGCTGGCTCCGGGAGACGTCCGCTCGGTTGCCTTTTCGGCCGATGGCCGATCGCTTGCCGCCGGCTTCGCCGACGGTGAGATCAAGGCCTGGGATCTGGAGACAGAGAGTGAGCCAAGGGTTCTCAGAGGCCATCGCCTGGCGGTCAATCGAGTGAGGTTTGCCGATGGGGGGCAGCGGTTGATTTCGGCCAGTGACGATGGTAGCGCGCGGGTGTGGCCCTTGAGCC
>JBCCGX010001593.1:0-1802 GCA_039029035.1 Acidobacteriota bacterium
CGCTGGGCCCCTTCCGGTGTGAGAGCTTCGAGGCCGGCGCCCTGTTCTTCGCACCAGACAACGATGCGGCCGACGACTTCGTGTGCTTCGCGGAAGGGGACGCCGCGATCCACCAGCAGATCGGCCAACTCGGTGGCGAGGCTGAAGTCGCCCTGGAGAGCCGACTCGTAGCGCTCGTGGAAGACACGGAGGGTGCGCCACATGCCGGCGGCAATGCGCACCGAGGCGAGGGTGGTCTCCACGGCGTCGAAGAGAGGCTCGCGATCCTCCTGCAGGTCGCGGTTGTAGGCCAAAGGTAGGGCGCGGACCAGGTTGAGCAGGGTGGTCAGATCGCCGTAGACCCGGGCGGACTTGCCACGGACCAGCTCGGCGGCGTCGGGGTTGCGTTTCTGCGGCATGATCGAGGAGCCTGTCGTGTAGTCGTCGCCGAGGCGCACGAAGGCCATCTCGACCGAGGACCACAGCACCAGCTCTTCCGCCATGCGCGACAGGTGGGTCATGCAAATGGCGCAGGCTGCAGCCACCTCTTGCTCGTGATCGCGCGCCGCGACGGCGTCCATGGCGTTGTCGACGACGCCGGCGAAGCCCAACAGGCGGGCGGTGGTCTGGCGATTGATCGGGTGCGGTGTGCCGGCCATGGCGCAGGCACCGAGGGGTGAGCGGTCGACGCGGCGCCGGGCGTCGGCCAGGCGCTGGCGATCGCGGGTGAGCGGCCAGACGTGGGCCAGCAGATGGTGGCCGAGGAGGATCGGCTGGCCGCGCTGCAGGTGGGTGAAGCCCGGCATCAGAGTCTTGCCATCGGTTTCGATGCGATCGAGCAGGGCGCCGATGAGCTCCGCCAGGGCCTCATCGAGCTGCGCCAGGTGGCGCTCGAGCCACAGGCGGACGTCGGTGGCGACCTGATCGTTGCGCGAGCGTGCGGTGTGGAGCTTTTTGGCCACATCGCCGAGATGCTGGGTGAGCCGCGCCTCGACCGCCATGTGCACGTCCTCGTGCTCGTCGCCCGGAGCCCAGGCGCCGGAGCGCAGCTCCTCGCGCACCTGTTCGAGACCGGTACGGATCTGGGCGGCTTCCTCGCTCGTGAGAATGCCGACTTCGCCGAGCATGGTGGCATGAGCGATCGAGCCGTCGATGTCTTCGTCCAGCATGCGCAGGTCGACGGCGAGGGACGACGAGAAACGCTGCATGTCGCCGCTGGTCGGTGCGGCGAAGCGGCCGCGGAGGAGATTGGGGTCGGGTCGACTCATGGGGGCGGCACCTTAACACTATTCTTGATGTCTGCAGATGGTCCTTAAATCCATCCCAGCCCTGGCCTGCCCAGTCCCAGGGTCTCGTCGAAGCCACAAAGCCGGTTCATCCAGTGCAGGGCTCCGCCGGAGGAACCCTTGGTGAGATTGTCGATCACCGAGAAGATCACACCGCGCCGGCCGTTGGCGGCGATTCCGAGGTGGCAGCGGTTGATGCCGACGACGTCTTTGAGCCGCGGCGGCTCGCCAGCGACGCTGATGAACGGTGCCTGGGCGTAGAAGGCAGCGTAGTGCTCAGTCAGTTCGTCGGTCGTCATCGGTTGGTCAAGATCCAAGTGCACCGTCGCGTGGATGCCGCGGCTCCAGGGGCCCGAGTGGGGTACGAAGTCGACTCGTGGCGCTGCACCGCCGAGACGGGTGAGGAGCATCTCCATCTCCGGCGCGTGGCGATGGGCGAGAGGGCTGTAGGCCTTCAAATTGGCGTGGCGCTCGGGGTAGTGGGTGGTCGCCTTGGGAGTGCGACCGCTGCCGGTGGCGCCGGTCAAGGCGCTGACC
>JBCCGX010001594.1:0-1798 GCA_039029035.1 Acidobacteriota bacterium
TCACAGAGGTGGGAGCCAAGAAAGCCGGCGCCGCCGGTGACCAACGCGGTGGTCACGAAGCGCACCCTCGAAGAGGTTTCATGCGTCTGTCTCCTCCGCCGCTGTGTCTGCCGGGATACCTTCCGGCCGGCCGACCGAGATATAGCGGAAGCCGGCCGCCGCCATTTGGGCGGGTTGGTAGATGTTGCGCAAGTCGATGATCAGCGGCTGGGTGAGGGCCTTCCTGAGCCGCTTGAGCTCTAGGGCACGGAACTGGTTCCACTCGGTGAGGATGACCAAGGCATCGGCGCCTTCGGCGGCGTCGTAGGCGTTCTCACAGTAGGTCACCGCGGGCAGGATCTCGCGACAACCAGGCATCGCCTCGGGATCGTAGGCGCGGACCTGGGCTCCATTGGCCAGCAAGCCTTCAACCACCGGCAGGGCTGGTGATTCGCGGATGTCGTCGGTGTCGGGCTTGAAAGAGAGCCCCAACACCGCCACCAAGCGCCCTTGCAGATCGTCGCCCAGGGCTTGGCGAATCTTGGTCAGCATTCGAGCCTTGGTCGCTTCGTTGGCCTCGAGCACCGCGTCGATGATGCGAAAGCTCAAGCCCTTCTCGCGCGCGATCTGGGCTACGGCGCGGGTGTCCTTGGGGAAGCACGAGCCACCGAAGCCCGGGCCGGGGTGGAGAAACTTGGGTCCCACCCGGCTGTCGAGCCCCATACCCTGTGCGACGACGCCGACGTCGGCACCGAAAGCCTCACACAGGGCGGCGATCTCGTTGATGAACGAGATCTTGGTGGCGAGGAAGCCGTTGGAGGCGTACTTGATCAGCTCGGCGGACTCGACGTCGGTGACGACGAAAGGCACATCAGCGACACGCAGCGGCGAGTAGATCTCGAGCATGATCTCGATAGCGCGCGGATCGCGGCTACCGATCACCACCCGATCGGGGTGCAGGAAGTCGTCGATCGCCGAACCTTCGCGCAGGAACTCCGGGTTCGACACCACGGCGAACTCCTGGCTGCCGCCGGACTCGCGCGAGACGATCGCCTCGATCTTTTGCCCCGTACCGGTCGGCACGGTGCTCTTGGTGACGATCACCTTGTAGTCGTTGAGGTGCTGGCCGATCGACTTGGCCACCTCTTCGATGAAGGTCAGATCGGCCGAGCCGTCGGGCCGTGGCGGGGTGCCGACGGCAATGAAGACGGCGCGGGCTTCTTCGATCGCCGGGCCCAGATCGGTGGTGAAGCGCAGCCGCCCTTCGGCCATGTTCTTGCGCACGATGGAGCGCAAGCCCGGCTCGTAGATCGGCACCTCGCCACCTTCCAGGGCCTCGACTTTACTGGCGATCTTGTCGACCCCGGTGACATGCATGCCGAAGTCTGCCAGGCAGGCTCCGGTGACCAGGCCGACATAGCCGCTTCCAACTACACAAATCTTCATGCTCTGAGCTTCTCTGAAGCTGCCGGAGCGCGGGCTCGTTGCGGCAGCAAGATGGTCTTGAGGGACAGGGAACGACTGGATGAATCAGCGGGACGATCGATACCAGGCGACGAATCGGCGCAGGCCTTCGCGAATCGGCACCTTCGGTGAGTAACCCAGCATGCTGCCGGCTTTCGACACGTCGGCATATGTGATCGGAACATCACCGGGCTGATCCGGAAGATACTCGATCCTGGGTTCGACGACAAGCTCCTCGGCCAACCACGTCACCAGATCTCGTAAGCGCGTCGTCTCGGCGCCGCCGAGGTTGAAGATCTCGAAACCGGGTGCCAGGTCGAGGGCCGCGACGATCCCGTCGACGATGTCGTCGACA
>JBCCGX010001595.1:0-1796 GCA_039029035.1 Acidobacteriota bacterium
CCCCAGGCGTCCAGCACGTCGTTGCGCCCCGGTTGGATGTCCGCCGTGGCGTCCGACGCCGAGCTCCCCAGAGCCTCGTCGTGACTGACAAAGGCGGGGTCGCCGAAGCTCTCCAGCACGCCATCCCCAGGGGTGGCGGGATTGCGAAAGAGGATCGGCAAGCTGCCCTCGAAACGGCCGTTCGCCGTCTCGGTCAAGATCAGAGTCTCGAGATCGCCGTTGTTGGCGACGCTGAGCTCGGCGCTGGTGGTGTCGATCTGCCCCGGCAGATCGGCGTCGTGATCCTCCACCCGCACGACCGTCGGCAGACCTTCCAGCACCCGCTCGCTCGGTCGGCCGTAGGGATCGAGGAAATCCACCCGCGAGCCCAGCGTGTGGACCGTCGCCGTCACGGTACCGAAGGCGTCGGAATGGCTTGCAGTGAGAGTATCGAAGGTGTGCGGCGGACCAGCGAGCTGGCCGGTCTCGAGGATGCCATTGCCTGGGATCGCACTGCCGGTCGCCAGCTCGATCTTGCCGGCGAAGATCGCCCGGGCGTTGCCGGTCTCGACCAGGGTGAGGATCTCGCTGTCCCCGGTGAGTGCCGAGTCGAGGATCACCTGGGTGATCTCGCGACCGCTGGGGTCGATGTTGGCCGTAAGGTCGAAGACGCGCACCGACACCTCGCTGCCTTCGAGGACTTCGTTGACAGCCCGGCTCCGGCCGTCGACCAGGCGCACTGAGCTGCCCGCCACCTGGGCCGAGGCGCTCACCGGATCGGCATTGCCGGGGCTGGTGTAGGTCAGCTGGTAGCTGCCGGTCGCCACTTCGGTGAGGGCACCGTCTTCGATGGTGATCCCACCGACCGCGGCAGGCAGCTGGCCGAGGAAGACGCCGCTGTCGGCCGCCGTCTCGGTCAACTGCACGGTCTCGAAATCACCCGCCGACGAGGTCACGGTGGCGCTGGTCACATCCACCGCGCTCGAGGTATTCGCCGCCGGCACGAGGATCCGCAGCGCCACCGGCTCCCCAGCAGCGAAGTGGTCGACCGCGCCGCCGTAGACATTCTGGAAGCGAGCATCCGCACCCACCGGCACGGCGTTCGCCGTCAGGCCCGAGGCCGACAGCGACACCGCATCCACCGGGTCCTGGACGCTCAGGTGGGGCACCGTCTGCAGGACATTGTTGTAGGACGAGCCGACGGCCGAGACGGCATGGCGCATCTCGAACAGGAAAACACCGGTATCAGGTCCGGTCTCGAAGAAGATCGCGTCCTCCGTGTCGCCGGCGGATTGGCTGCTGATCTGCCCATAGAGCATGTCCTGATGGGTGGGGCTGCTATTCGCTGCGGCGCTGACCAGGCGCGCGCGCACGACCGCGCCTTCGACGATCTCGCTCGTCGGAGCACCGTCTTGGTCGAGAAAATCGAGGGTGTCTTGCGCGGCGGCGAGTCCGGCGGATGCCAAGAGAAGCAGGCCGGCACAAATCGAGAGTTGCAGGGTATGGACCATCTGACGCATGGATGAAGTTCTCCTAGGGGGGTAGATTCGGCACAGCGCTTCACAGACCTCTCCCTTGACGCGCGATGGCGCGACGAAAACGATCAAGCCGGCGAAAGGAAACGTCTCGCCCGGCTACTCGGCGCGGTAGGCCGCCGCGGCTTGCGGCTGATCCCAGCGCTCGTAGAGCTCGACGACCCGCGCACGCGCCATTTGGCGATAGCCTTTCGGCCCACGCTGACCATCGAGCGCTTCGAAGCTGGCGAGGAGCAGGGGCTCGGCTTCGGCGAAGCGGCCGAGGCGCACCAGGCAGGCACC
>JBCCGX010001596.1:0-1793 GCA_039029035.1 Acidobacteriota bacterium
ACCTCGAGCTGCTCGACGCTGGCCTCGACCTCGATGGAGCCCGACACGGCCTCGAGATCCAGTGCTTTGGCGTCGCCCTCGATCTCGATCGAGCCGCTGACCGATTCCACCGTCAGTTCGCCGCTCACGCCGTCGATCTCGACCTCCGCGCTGACCACTTCGATATCGAGATCACTACCCTCCGGCACCCGGATCTCGAGGCGCGCGTCGCCCCCCCAACCATGACCGCTGCGGCGCATCAACTCGACTTCGATCTCGGTGACATTGCCCGAGCTGTCGATCTCGACCTCCTCGACCCCACGGCCGAGAAAACCAGTGACCTCCACTTCGTTGCGATCCCAGCCGGAAACCGTCACCGAGCCGGAGATGTTGCTGATCGTGACCAGCCCATCGGGGCGCGCCGGCACGCGGCGCTCGATTTCCGAGTCGGCCAAGCTGACCACCGGTGCCAGGAGCATGGCCAGAATGCAGGTCGGGGCAATACGTGGGTTCTTGATGGGTGACATGGGACTCTCCTTACGTATCTAGAAACATCGCTCGCGATGCTAAATCTCAGGGGTGGCCACGGTCAGACGCTGCAGCAGATCGATCTCGCTACGATGTTGGGCCAGCAACATGTTCTCCAATTGCGGGTTGCCGGGATCGTTGTGCAGCGCCTGCCGCAGCTCGCGGATCGCCTGATCGATCACCCGCAGGTTTCTTTCGACAACCTCTTGGGTATCCGGCGAAACACTGTCTCGGCCGGCGTAGACCGCCGACCAAAGGGCCTCCTTGGCACGCAGATAGTCGGCCTCGGCGAGGGCGAAATCAGCCCGTCGATCGAGCAGCTCGATAGCGGCCAGCTCAGCTTTGGTGCCATCGGCCGGGGCAGAAGGTGCCGAACCGACGCTCTCCCAGCCTGGTAGCAGAATTTGCGACAGCAAGGCGCCGAGGGTCATGAACGCAAGGGCCGCCGCAGCCTGGCGCAGCCAACCAGGCACACCGGAAGGCTGGGCGGCCACCGTACGCGGGCTCAGTCGCGGCGCGATGGCCGGCCATAGATTCTCCGGCGGCTCGAGGGTATGCGGCAGCTCGTCCACTGCGGCGAGCAGTGCCTCGAGCTCGGCAAGCTGCTCGCGGCAGCCCGCACAGCCCGCCAGATGCGCCTCCGCATCAGCCTGCAGTGCGGCGCTCAACCGGCCGTCGACGAGGTCGTCGAGCAATGGCTCGATGGCGGCGCAGTCCGGGTTGGAATTTCCGCGGTCGGTGCTCATGATGCCAGGGCCTTTCTCAGTAACTTCCGGGCACGATGTAATTGGGTCTTCGACGTGCCGATCGCCAGGCCGGTGAGCTCGGCGATGTCGCGATGGCGGTGGCCTTCGATATCGTGCAGCACGAAGACCGTGCGCGCGCCGGCTGGCAGTTGGGCAATGGCGGCTTCGAGATCGAGCGCCAGGCGCGGCTTGGGCTCGTGCCGTTGTTCTTTCAGGTCCACTGCGTCGCCGATCGAGACCACACGGTCCCGGCGCCGGCCACGGCTGCGCCAGCGGCCGTGCACGACATTGACCGTCAAACGGTGCAGCCACGAGCTGAAAGCACTCTGCCCACGGAAGCTGCCGAGCTTCTCCCAGGCCCGCACGAAGGCATCCTGGGTGAGCTCTTCGGCTTCTTGGGCGTCACCGCTCATGCGTAAGCACAAGGCATAGACCCGACCGGCATGGAGCTGGTAAAGCTCTTCGAAAGCGTTCACGTCACCCGCCTGGGCCTGCTCGACCCAGCGCTCGGTGTCGAGGTCTGGCGATTTCTTGCGCATG
>JBCCGX010001597.1:0-1791 GCA_039029035.1 Acidobacteriota bacterium
ACCAAGACCTACGGCAGCGGCAGCGCGGCCTTCCGGGCCCTCAAGGGCGTTGACCTGGACGTCGAGGCGGGGGAGTTCGTCGCCATCATGGGCGCCAGCGGCTCGGGCAAGTCGACCCTGATGAACCTCCTCGGCTGCCTCGACTCCCCCACTACCGGCAGCTACCTCTTCGGTGGGCGTGCGGTGCAAGGGCTTTCGGCCGAGCAGCGTGCTCTGATTCGGCGCCACTACCTCGGCTTCATCTTCCAAGGCTTCAACCTCCTCGCCCGCACCAGCGCGTTGGAGAATGTCGAGCTCCCCCTGCTCTACCGCGGCCTGCGCCGCGCCGAGCGCCGCGGCCGGGCCCGCAAGGCGCTGGATGCCGTCGGCCTCCTGCCATGGCAGAGCCACGGCTCGAACGAGCTCTCCGGCGGCCAGCAGCAGCGCGTCGCGGTAGCCCGTGCTATCGCCACCGACCCACGGGTCCTGTTCGCTGATGAGCCCACCGGCAACCTCGACTCGAAAGCCAGCCTGGAGGTCATGCAGCTCATCGCCGGTCTCAACCGGGACCAGGGCATCACCGTGGTTCTGGTCACCCACGAAGCCGAGATGGCCGACTACGCACGGCGCATCATTACCGTCCATGACGGGCGCATCGCGCGGGACGTCCGGCGCGACGCTCGCCCGGTTGAGAAGGAGGTGGCCTGATGCTCTGGAACGCTTTGACCCTTGCCGTACGGGAGATCCGCCGCAACCTGTTGCGCGGCTTTCTCACGGTGCTCGGTGTGGTCATCGGCGTCGCCGCCGTGGTGATCATGGTCAGTCTCGGCCAAGGCGCCACTGAATCGGTGACCTCTCAAGTCAAGAGCCTGGGCAGCAACCTGGTGATGGCCATACCGGGCCGAGGCATGGGACCCGCCGGCGGCTCGGCGCCCAGTTTCCAGCTGTCGGACGCCACGGCTGTGGCCGAGAGCGTTGGCGGCATCCGGGCCGTGGCCCCGGTACGGATCCTCGGCTTGAACGCGGTCTACCTGCAAGAGGATTGGTCGACCCAGGCGGTCGGCACTACGGTGGATTACTTCTCGGTCGGCGGCTGGACGATCGCCCGGGGCCGGGCATTCAACGAGGCGGAAGTCCTCGGCGCCCGGCCGGTCTGTGTTCTCGGTGAGACCCTGGTCGAGGAGCTCTTCGGCCAGCAAGACCCACTCGGCGCCCGCATCCGAATGAAAAACATGGCGTGCGAGGTCGTCGGCCTCCTCGAAGGCAAGGGCCAAGGGGCGATGGGCCAAGATCAAGACAGCGTGGTGGTCCTGCCGCTCAGCACCCTGCAACGACGCCTGGCCGGACGGGTGGGCAGCCGCGATGTCGACCGGATGATGATCTCGGCCCAAGACGGCGCCTCGACCGACCGCCTGGTGCGCGATGTCGCCGAAGTCCTGCGCGAGCGTCGCGGAATCCGCTCTGGCGAAGACGACGATTTCAGCGTGCTCGACACCAAAGAGATCGCCGACACGCTGGGTGCGACGACCCGGATCCTCACCCTTTTGCTGGCAGCGGTGGCAGCGGTGAGTCTGCTGGTGGGCGGTATCGGCATCATGAACATCATGCTGGTCTCGGTGACCGAGCGGACGCGAGAGATCGGCATCCGCATGTCGATCGGCGCCCTGCCGCGGGAAGTGCTGCTGCAGTTCATGGTCGAGGCCCTGGTCCTCTCGGTCGTCGGCGGACTCATCGGCCTCGTGCTGGCGCTGGGCGGCAGCTACGGCCTGGCCCAGGTTATGGGCATCCCCTTCGTCTTCGATCCCGAGATCA
>JBCCGX010001598.1:0-1787 GCA_039029035.1 Acidobacteriota bacterium
ATCTCGTCGCGCAGCTTCGGTGTGCAGCGCTCGTCCGCATCAAAGATCAGCGTCCAGTCGTGCTGGGTCTGGTCCATGGCCCAGTTCTTCTGCGCTGCCGAGCCGAAGTAGGTGCGCTGGCAGAAGGTGACCCCCTCGTAGCTCTGGACGATCTCGGGCGTCTTGTCCGTGGAATAGGAATCGACGACCAGGATCTCGTCGCACCAGAGTAACGAATCGAGGCAAGCGGCGATGTTGGCTTCCTCGTTGAAGGTCGTGATGACGACCGAGATCTTGGGGCGCTCGGTGGGCTGGGCTTCTTTGGACATGACTTCCTCCTGATAACGGAAGTTTAGCTTTCTTGAAGCTCGCCGAGGCAAAAGCTAAACTCCCGACGCTGAAGCGGCGAATCTATCCGATTCTCACAAGAACACCGATGGGTACGGGAGAAATCACCTTGCAGTCGAACGGATTTCGTGTCCTTTTGCTCCTGGCAGTCTGGCTGGCTCTGCCTGCCGCTGGCGTGGCGCTCGATGCCAAAGGCTGGGCGCTGTACGGCGGCATCTACGACACCCGGGCCGACGATTCGCCCATCGAGGCCGGCCTCGAGTACCGCTGGCCGAAGTTGGCGCGACCGAAGCTGTCCGAGAAGCTGTCCCTGGTGCCGGCGGTCGGAATCGCTGGCAGTGAAGACGGCAATGCCTGGATCTACGGTGGATTGCGGCTCGATATCGAAGCTGGCTCGCGCTGGGTGGTAACGCCCCAGTTCAGCGTGTCGCTCTACGAGGACGGAGACGGCAAGGATCTCGGCGGCGTGCTCGAGTTCCGCTCGGGACTGGAGGTGGCTTACCGATACGCCAAGGGGCGGCGGCTCGGCGTGCTCTTCTACCACCTGTCGAACGCCGGACTCTACGAGCCCAATCCGGGCTCCAACTCCCTCGTCTTGATCTGGGGTTTCGGCCGCTGAGCCGGCGGTGGTATCCTGCCCGACGGAGGACCTTCCCATGGCCATCGATCCGGAACTGCTCGAGATTCTCGTCTGCCCCAAGACCCATGGCGCATTGGAGGTGGTTCAGCTGCCCGAAGAGGTGCAGCGCGCGCTGATCGAGAAGTACCGTGAGCACTTCCGAGACGAGGAGCCTGTCGCCGAGCAAGGGCTCCTTTGCCGCGAGTCGGAGAGGGTCTACCCGGTGGTGTCGGACATTCCGATCATGATCGAGGAAGAGGCCCTGGCGGCGTCGGTGCTGGAGCCCTCGGCCGCTGCGGCCGACGACTGATCGCGGACGGATAGCGACGACCCGTATGGACTCCAACGCCGCGGCAAGCCGAGCGGGAGGCGTGCCGCAGGAGAGCGGTCAGGCCACCCACAACCCTGCGGGTGGCCCCAAAATTCGTCTGTCCACCGCGTCGTCGATCACCATCGCCAACATGATCGGCACCGGGGTCTTTACCAGCCTCGGTTTTCAGGTGGTCGACATCCACTCCGGGTTCTCCCTGCTGTTGTTGTGGATTCTGGGTGGCGTGTTCGCTCTCTGCGGGGCCCTCTCCTACGGCGAGCTGGCAGCGGCGATGCCGCGCTCCGGCGGCGAGTTCCACTTCCTGAGCCGTACCTTCCATCCTTCGCTCGGCTTCCTTTCCGGCTGGGTGTCGCTGACCGTCGGCTTCGCGCCGCCGATCGCCCTGGCGGCGATGGCCTTCGGGCGCTACTTCGCTCGCGTCTTCCCGGAGATCTCTCCCCTGCTACCTTCGTGTGCCGTGGTGGTGCTGGTCACCCTGGCCCATCTCAAGGATCTCAAGCTCGGCAGCAC
>JBCCGX010001599.1:0-1785 GCA_039029035.1 Acidobacteriota bacterium
AGCACACTCTCGTAACAAATCTGGGATTTGTCATCATGGTCTTCTTCCTCCTCGGTCGATGTTCCGTTGGATCGGGCTTGGCGCCCGTGCCCATGTCGACGCAAGGAGTGTGCCAATTACCTACCGGTCGGTAAGTTTCCGATCGAACCGCCTAGCCGGCTGATGGCCAAGCCATCCGACAGTGGTTTCCCTTCTATGCAGAGAGTTCCACCGGAGAAGTCATCTTGGCTCGCGGTGGATGCCCGAGAGCGATGATCAGTCTTGAGAAGCCGGATTCTCAGACTTGAGAATCTAGCCTCAGGTGCGTCGGGCCGAGCGCGGTCGCGGATCAGAGACCAATGAGGCGGGCTCCGAGCTCGACGGCTTCGTCGGCCCGCGCGGCGTGGCCGTCGGCCCCGAGCTGGCGCCAGAGATCCGGTGCCTCGGTGAAGACGACACCGCCGACCAGGACTTTGACGGCGGGGTCTTCGATCTTGCGGACGGTCTCGATGTTCTGCCGCAGGCTCTTGAGCTGGGTCGAGAGCGCCGCCGACAGCACCAGCAAATCGGGGGCGAAGAAAGAAACCGCCTTGGCGATGTCCGGTACCGGAACGTTGGCACCGAGGCAGATCGAGCGCCAGCCTGCGATCTCGAAGAAGTCTGCCAGTGTACGAACTCCGAGATCGTGACCATTGTCTGCCACGGCTGCGGCCAGGATCGTCTTTCCGTTGATCGGCGCCCGCTCCGCCTGGTGCGCCAAGATCGACATCACACGCTCGGTGGTCGAGGTGACCAGGTGCTCTTCGGCGATGGCGAGATCGCCCAGGTGCCACATACGGCCAACCTCGCGCTGGGCGGCACTCAGCACCTCGAGATAGGCGTCGCGCAGACTGAGGTCGCCAGCGACGGCATCGACGATGGTGGCGATCGCCTGCGGCGAATCGCCTTCGAGGACCGATTGCAAGTACTCGAGGGCCAGGCGTTCGTGCGGCCGGTTGGGATCGAGGCCGGCTGCTGGATGTGAGGAGGCCTCGAGGCGTTCCAAAGCGGAGTCGAGGTAGCCTGCGGCGACGGCCTGAGCACCTTGGGGTAGCTCCTCTCGCAGCACTTCGCGCAGGCATTGGAGACTGTGGCGCACGTCTTGTTCGCCCGCCTTGCGAGCACTCAGAGCCTGACCGGTCCAGCGGATCCGTGATGAGAACAACTGCGGCTCTTCGACGCCGAGGGCGGCCGATAGCTCCAAGACTCGCTGGGTCAGGTGCGACTTCCAGTCGCGCATCGCGGTCGGTGCGTAGCGATCGCTGATCTCCGGGTGGAGCTCGAGCAGTCGGCTGGCGGCGAACCCGGCATAGGCCGAGGCGCTGCTTTCGAGAATCTGAGAGGCGAAGGCGGTGGGTTGGCTCATGGTGCGGTCTCTGGTGAATTCAATTCAACAAGTTGAGTATAGCCGAGGGAGCGAGCACCCCCTGCCGTCCTCTTCGCCGTGCAGCGCGCTGCGGATGTCGGTCGCTGTCAATCTGCCTTCACTGTGGATCCACCGTCACTGTGAATCCACCGTCACTGTGAATCCACCGTCACTGTGAATCCACCATCATGTGAATCCACTGTCATGTGAATCCACCGTCATGTGAATCCGCCGTCATGTGAATCCGCCGTCACTGTGATTCCACCGTGAACTTGGTAGGCTTCCAGTGTCCCGTTGAGACTGATCGAATTCGGATGGAGTTGCGCATGAGTGCCTACGATGACGTCTACCGGCAATCGCTGAACGATCCCGAGACCTTCTGGGCCAAAGCGGCGACGGGC
>JBCCGX010001600.1:0-1784 GCA_039029035.1 Acidobacteriota bacterium
GCGATTCCTGCGCGAGCGCCAGATTCTGGCACAGATGGACGATGCGCGCATCGCCCGGCTGCTCGACGGCGGTGTGACCCAGGACGGCCGGCCGTGGTTCGCCCTCGAGCGTGTCGACGGCTTGCCCATCACACAGTACTGCCACGAGCACGGCCTGGGTCTCGCGCAGCGGCTGGGCCTCTTCCGAGACGTTTGCGGCGCCGTCGACTACGCCCACCGGCGGCTGATCGTGCACCGTGATCTCAAGCCTTCGAATGTGTTGGTCGACCAGGACGGACGCGTCAAGCTGCTCGATTTCGGCATCGCCAAGCTCCTTGGCGACGATGCACCGCAGCAGACCCGCACCCACGATGGCAGCCGTTTTCTGACCCCGGAATACGGCGCACCCGAGCTCCTATTCGGGGGATTGGTGACCACCGCCACGGACGTTTACTCCCTGGGCGTCGTGCTCTATGAGCTGATCAGCGGCGCGCGACCCTTCCGCTCGGCTGGCGGACCTTTCACGCCCGATAGCGACGGTGCCCTGAGTCCGCCCCGTGCTTCGGCGGTGCTCGAGCGCACACGGCGGGAGACCCCGGTGAACGCACCGACCTGGCGTTTGGATCGCGATCTCGACACCATTGCTCAGCAGGCGATTCAAGTCGAGCCCGAACGGCGCTATGCCTCGGCGGCAGCGTTGGCCGAGGATCTGGAGCGCTACGACCGCGGCGAGCCGGTCCGCGCCCGCCCGACCTCCGCGGTTTACCGAGCGGGCAAATTCCTGCGCCGCCATCGCGTCGCTGTGGCGGCTGCGGTCCTGGTGCTGCTTTCGCTGCTCGGCGGCTTGGGCGTGGCTTTGTGGCAGGCCCAGGTGGCGTCCCGAGAGCGCGACGTCGCCCGCCAGGAGTCCCAGATCTCCAGCCAAGTGAAGGACTTCATGGCCGGGATCTTTCGCGCTTCGAACCCACTCGAGCGCGGTGCTCCCGACCTCACCGCCGGCGAGCTGCTCGAGCGCGGACTCGCGAGATTACAGGAGGATCAGGCTCTACCGCCTCCGATTCGTTCCGAGCTCTTGACCCTGATCGGCCAAATCTCCCTCTCGATGGGGCATATCGATCGCTCCAAGGAGCTCTTCCAGCAAGCCCTCGGGCTCGATCTCGGACCTTCGGCCGAAGATCGACTCCGGGTGGCCGCGGCGATGGGCGGCATGGCCGATGCAGAGTCCGCCGCGGGCGACTTCGAGGCGGCAGAGACTCTACACCGCCAGGCCCTGGCCTTGCGCCTCGAGCATGCTGGCGCTTCGGGCCTCGACCCTGCGGCGAGTCATAACAACCTGGGCATCGTTCTGGCTCGACAAGGGCGCTATGAAGAGGCCATCGAGCACTATCAACAGGCGTTCGATCTACAGAGCGCGGCGGGGAGTCTCGACGTCGCGGTGCCCAACGCCTTGCACAATATGGGCACGGCGTATCGCATGATCGGCGAACACGAGCGCGCCCTGCAGATCCTCTCCCGGGTGGTGGATTGGACGACCGAGAATCTGGGGGCGGACTCGCCTTTGCTGAGCGTGCCGCTCGGTGAGCTGGCATCGATTCAAAAGCGCCTCGGCAACTTCGTCGAGGCCGAACGGCTGCAGAAGGGCGCCCTCGATCTGGTGACGCAAGTGTGGGGTGACGGGCATGCGCAAACCGCTGCCCCGACGGGGAATTACGCCCGCCGACTCCACGACCTGGGACGCGACCGCGAGGCTGAGCACTTCGCCCGCAAGGTCTTGGCGATCAATCGCCAGACCTTCGGTGACGACC
>JBCCGX010001601.1:0-1783 GCA_039029035.1 Acidobacteriota bacterium
CGATCAGTCGCTCTACAACCACGTGCGCGACGTGGTGATCTGGGATTTCGAGATCGGCATACAGTTCAGCGCCGGCCCGACACCGTACAGCGGTCACAACAACGTCGAGCGCTTCGAGGTCAACCGATGCCGCACCGGCGTTTTGGTCGGCGATCACACCAACGCCTGCACGCTGGAAAACGGCCGCATCTTCTTCTCCCTCGTGCTGTTCGACAACGCCGATCCCGGCGGTGCGCGCGAGGAAGGTGTAGGCATCGACATCTCCGGCACGACCGGTGCCATCGGCCCCCAGGGGGCACAGGGCTTCGCGGTATCAGGCGTCAACGTCGAAGCGTCGCCTCTGTGCTTGCGGGTCGCTACGTCGAACGGGATCAGCGTCCAGGGTTGCTACATCGAGCCCGGCGACTTCGTGCAGGGCGATATCCGCAGGCGATCGATTCACGTCGACCCGGCGAGCCTCAACCTGACGATCGAAGGCACCCTCTTCTCGGAGCCCAACGTGCCCTTCGGCGAATGGAACTGGACACCGACCTATGTCGAGCTACCGCCGGAATCGCGTGGCATCGTCGATGTGCCACAAGCGCCTCAGAGCGGCAGTGCCTTCGACATCAACGCCTACGGCGGCGCCATCAACGGCGCCACCGCGGCCAAGTCGAACCTACTCAAGAACTCCGACATGAGCCGCGGAGCCCTGTTCTGGCACAGCTCACCGGCCTTCCCACCGACGGTCCAGCCCAACCAGGCACCTTTTGTCACCGGTGGCGCTGCGACTCGGCTGGCGGTCGCGGCGACCACGACGGAGCACCTCTTTCAAGACTTCGTCGTCGACTCCGGTGTGCGCACCGTCACCGTCGGCTTCCGCTATCGCCTGCTCAGTCCAGGACCTAACGCCTTTCGCGTCGACCTCTTCGAGCCGTCCAGCGGCACCCGGCTCGGGTTCTTCTCCGATGCCGATCGCGGCCCCACCCGCTGGCGCACCCGCTCACTCACCGGCCGCTTCGATGGTCTCGGCTCGGCCGGGCCGAGGACTCTCCGTGTGCGGGCCTTTCCCTTCGACGGCGACGCCGCTGACCTAGCCGGTCAGCAGGTGCTGGTCGACGCCATCTGGCTGGTCGAGGGAGAGTACGCCGCGACCTACCGCCCCTACACCGATGGCCTGGAGCTGCTGGTCGGCGACGATCGCGAGGAGTTCTTCACCGGCACTACCAACGCCCTCTTCGGGCCGGTCGCGGCGGTGCCATCGCAAGTGCCGTCGAACGCTGTCGGCATGACGGTCGAGATGTGGATCCAGGGCTCGAACGCTACCGCGGCGCCGGCGATCCTGCGGGTCGATGATCAATCCGGCAGCTTGCCGACCCGCGATGTGCACGCTTTCGTCGACGGGCGGCCAAACCTGGTCGAGTACACCCTCCCCCTGGTCTCCGGTGCTCTACCCGAGTGGTCCGTCCTGGGCGCCAATCCGGGCAACACGGTGAGCTACTCGGTGCGCCTCAAGGCCTGGATCCTGCGCCTCTAGTCACTTCTTACGCGCTGCCCGCGACTGATTGATCCGGTGGAGAAAGTCGTACAGGACCATCTCGTGCGCCCGCCCCTGGGAGCGCAGCATGCGGTTGGTGAACATGTGAATGTAGCTGCTCACCAAGTCGCTGAGCGGGGGAGACAGCCGGCCAGCCTTCTCTAGCGCCTGGAGCTCGTCACGGATCGGGGCGAGACGCTCGGAGCGACGATCCAGGATGGCGAAGCCCGGGGCCAGGGGATGCTCATCCCCCGGGCTCTCCTGGAG
>JBCCGX010001602.1:0-1781 GCA_039029035.1 Acidobacteriota bacterium
GGCCGCACCCGGGGGCTCGCGTAGCAAGTCCGCGCCGTCGATCTCCAGGATCACCGGCAGGTAGTAGCCCTCGGGTCCGGCACGGAACGGCGCCACCAGCAGATCGACCGCCAAGTCTTGACGCGGCTCGGCGGTGATCACCGCTTCGCCCGCCAACAAGCTTTTCTCCAGTGGATGCAGGGCGGCGAAAGGGCGCGGCGCGTAATACCCCTGGCGATGAGTCACGATCAGATCCCGCGACGGTGTCAGGCGCATCTGCTGTTTCAGCCGCACCTGCAGTACATGGAACGACCCATCCGGCACTACATCGGTGGGCTGAAAACGCAGCACGTAGGTCACCGTCGTGCTGCTGAGCACGCGCCCCAAGAGGCGACTGAGATCGTTGGTCCCGTCATAGAGATCACCGCCGGTGCCGCGGGCCAAGGTCGACAAGACTGTGCGTCGCTGTCGCCGCCCTTCCCCCGGGGCGGTCGACAGACCACCGATATCGATCGCATCGACCGGCACGCCGGCGCGCTGGAAACTCCGGATGACCGTGCGCAGCTGACGCCTAAGGGACGTCTCGCCCTGGACGTCGGAGGCGTCTCGTAGCCAGCGCTCACCACGCTCGATCTCCAGCGACTCGCGGACCGCTTCAGCGGCCGCCGCCTCGGCCGGAGCCGCCGGCACCAGCTGCGCGTCGGCTCCCTCCGAAAAGTAGAGCAGACGCTTGGATCCGCCGAGGCTGGCGAGGGCCGTCGCCAGCTGTTCCAGAGCGTGCGTCCAGTCGCTCACGCGCCCACGCTCGATGCTGCGCCGCCCGCGCTCGAACTGGCGATCGAGCGCCCGCAGGTGGGCCAGCACCTCGGCGTTACGGGCATCGTTGCGCGGCGACTCCTCGCCGAGCAAGGATTGCGTGCCGAGGGCTGGCCCCGCCTTGGGCGCTTCGATCAGCAGGCGCAAAGGGTCGTCGATTCTCGCCGGCCCCAAGCGGCGCGGGGCGCCCAAGGACTCGATGGCGCGCACCAGCTGCGCCCGGTCGGAGGTGAAGCTGACGAGGAATTCCGGCCCCTTCTGCAGGGTCAGGATCATCACCGCCGCCAGGTCGCTCGCATGCAGTCCCTCGAGGACGAAATCACGCGCCGCACGCCGCGCCTCGAGCAACGACTCGGGACGCGAGAACGCCACGTCGAAGCACAGCAGGAAGCGCCGCCGGCCGGCAGCGGCCGGTCCCTGCGCCGAGCCCTCGGGAAGCGCCTCGAGGTCAACCACGTCCAGACCACTGAGGCTGCGCTTTTGGCCACGGTCTAAGAGCTCGAAGTCTGCCGCTGTCAGGCCGCGCACCGGCTGTCCCTCGCGTGTCGTGACGTGCACCGGCACCTCGACCAGGATCACTTCAGCGGTCTCTTGGACGACCTGAGCTGCTGCGGTCTCGCTCGCGGCCATTCCGCCCGCGGCCATCCAGGCCGCAACAGCCAGCCTGACGGCAAATCGGCGCCTGACGCCAAGTCGTCCCACGGCACGCCACTTCCAGGCAAGGTGCTTCCAGGCAAGACCTTTCAAGGCGGGCTCTCCGCCAGCAACTGGCGATAGGCCTCGGCTTCCGGGTGGCTCGGGTCAAGCTTCTCGACCCTGCGGAGATGGTGCCGGGCCCGACGCAGATCGCCCAGGGCCAGGTAGAGCTTGACCAGACCGAGATGGACTTCGGGAATCTCACTGTCGCGGCGCAGCGCTTCGCGCAAATGAGTCAAGGCCTCCTGGTGGTCGCCGCGAGCGAGGGCCTGCTCGCCGCGATAGACATA
>JBCCGX010001603.1:0-1778 GCA_039029035.1 Acidobacteriota bacterium
CAAGAGCGTCGGCTCCGACACGCTGAACAACCTCATGACCCTCTGGGCCGAGAAGTTCAAAGAGAAGTACCCCAGCGTCCAGGTCGAGATCGAGGGCAAAGGCTCCTCGACCGCGCCGCCGGCTCTGATCGCCGGCGCTTCGAACTTCGGTCCGATGAGCCGTCCGATGAAGGACAAAGAGGCGGACGAGTTCGAGAAGAAATTCGGCTACAAGCCGGTCGCGGTCAGGACCTCCATCGACATGGTTGCGGTCTACGTCCACAAGGATAACCCGGTCGGTAAGTCGGGTCTCTCCCTGCCGCAGGTCGACGCGATGTTCTCCGCCACCCGCAAGGGCGGTCACTCAAGTGACATCACCACCTGGGGCCAGGCCGGCGCCGCGGATTGGGGCAACGCGCCGATCAGCCTTTACGGTCGTAACTCGGCCTCCGGTACCTACGGCTACTTCAAGAAGAATGCCCTCTTCAAGGGCGACTACAAGGACTCGGTCAAAGAGCAGCCCGGCTCGAGCTCCGTGGTCCAGGGTATCGCCAGCGACAAGTACGGCGTCGGCTACAGCGGCATCGGCTACAAGACCGCCGACGTGGCCGCTGTTCCGCTGGCCAAGAAGCATGGCGCCAAGCCGGTTCCCGCCTCTGCCGACTCGGTGGCCGATTACCCGCTGGCCCGTTTCCTCCTGGTCTACGTCAACAAGCAGCCCGGCAAGGATCTCGATCCGCTGCGGCGTGAGTTCGTCAAGCTGATCTTCTCCAAGGAAGGTCAGGAAGTGGTGGTCAAGGACGGCTACCTGCCGGTGTCCTACGAGATCGCCAAGCAGACCCTCGCCGACGTCGGCATCGACATCGGTAAATAAGAGGTCTAACCGGTCTGACCGGGTCTTCGCTCTCTACCCGGTCGGCCGTTGAAGCGATATAGGCAGAGGAGGCTCAGGTCGCTCCTCTCCGCAACGATGGTGGCGCACGTCCTTCGATTCGGAAGGGCTCGCCGCCATCAAGACTTTCTAACCCACCCGGTCTCTTAGCGAACCCGTCTGCCAGCGAACCCGTCTGCCAGCGAACCCAGTCTCTACACGAAAGGCGCCATGGAAGCGAAAGGATCATTCACCGGCCGTGCCCGCCAGCGCACGACCCGCCGCAGTGTCATGATCGCCGATCGCCTGGCCAAGATCTTCATCTCCGTCGGCGGCATCGGCACGATCATCGCCGTCCTCGGGGTGATGGTTTTCCTGGTATGGGTCGTCGTGCCCCTCTTTTTGCCGGCGAAGGTCGAAGATGTCGACGCCTTCGAGCGCGCCTCGCGCGACGAGCTCCTGCACCTGGCTGTCGACGAATATCAGAACTTATCCTGGGTGCTGCTCGATAGCGGCAAGGCCGAGGTGTTCCGCATCGACACCGGCGAGCTGCGGTACCAAGAGCAGCTCTTCGAAGAAGGTCAGCTGAAAACAGCGTCCTTTCTGACCCGTGGAGACATGGTGGCTTTCGGCCTCGCCGACGGCCATGTCCAGCTGGGCGAGATCGGATTCGACGCCCGCATCCTCGATGTCGACGATCTGCCGCCCCAGGTCTTGCAGGCTCTCGACAAGGATCCCGACACGCCGGCCAATCACGAGAACGGTGTGGTCGAGCGGACGCCCACGGGTCAGTACCGCTGGCAGCAGCTGAAGATCGAGCTGGGAGACAAGACCCGCGTCTCCACAGGACCGGTCCACCGGGTCCGCCACGTGGTGCGGTCGAGCGGGCCGCTGATTGTCGCCCTGGCCGAGTCCCACGGGCTACTGA
>JBCCGX010001604.1:0-1778 GCA_039029035.1 Acidobacteriota bacterium
GCCGTAGCGCAGGCGCAGAGTACCGATCTCGTCGCGCGGCCTCGGTGGGCGACGGAGCTTGATCTCGTACAGCGCGGTGACGCTGTGGCCGACGCCGATCTCGCCGGCATCGGCGGTGTCGTCGCGGAAGCGCTCGTCGGCCAGGTCGCGGTTCTCGTAGCCCAGGAGGCGGTAGCGCGTGACGACCCGCGGGTCGAACTCGACCTGCACGCGGGCGTCGGCGGCCAGGGTCTGCAGGGTGCCGGTGAGGTTCTCGACGAAGATGCGCCGCGCTTCGTCGAGGGTGTCGACATAGGCGTAGCGGCCGTTGCCCTCGTCGGCGAGGCGCTCCATGAGGATGTCGTTGTAGTTGCCCATGCCGAAGCCGACGGTGGTGAGCTCGACCCCTTGATCGGCGTCGCGGCGGATGCGATCGAGGATCGTGTCGGCCGACGTGCCGCCGACGTTGGCGACGCCATCGGAGCACAGGATGACCCGGTTGAGCATGCCGCGGCGAGCGTGGCGCGCCGCCAGCTCGTAGGCCAGGCTCAGGCCATGCTCGGCGTTGGTCGACCCGCCGGTTCGCAAGCCTTGGATGGCCCGGCGAATGGCCTCGCGGTCGGCGGTGGGCTCGAAGACCACCTGGCCCGTGGTGCCGTAGGTCACCAGGGCGATGCGATCGTCGGGCCGCAGCTGATCGAGCAGCAGGGAGAGGGCCTGCTGCACCAGGCCGAGGCGATTTTCCCGCGCCATGGAGCCCGAGACGTCGACCACGAAGGTCAAGAGGGCCGGCTTGCGGTCGGCCTCGTCCAGCTCACGGCCACTCAAGTTGAAGCGCAACAGGTAGTACCGGTCGCCTTCGCCGAAGATCGATGGGGCGCCTTCGGCATGGATGGCGAACTCTGCCTCTTCGGGGGCGGCATCGCCATAGTCGAAGTAGTTGACGAACTCTTCCACCCGCACCGACTCGGGCTGCGGCAGATGACCGTCGAGCAGGTAGCGACGGGCCACGGTGTAGGAGCCGCTGTCGACATCGAGGCCGAAGGTCGACAGGGCGTCGTCTTCCGTGTCGATGAAGGGGTTGGTGCCGGCGCTCTCGAAGAAGACGTCGCCATAGGGGGCGTCATTGGGCTCGGTGGTACCGCCGGTGGACGGCGCCAACTGCGGCTTTGGCACGTCGCTTCGCGGATAGGCTCGGGCGGCCCCTGTCAAGGTGAGACTTTGGGCGCGCGGTGCCTCTGCCGAGTCGGCCAGCTGCCGCTCCACCGACAGCTTCTTCATCTCGTCTCTATGGATCGAAACGGCCGCGGTTGACTCAGAGATCGTGTCGACATTGCTGGTGACGACGATGTCTTCGACGACCTCGGCAAGCTGCATCTCGACGTTCGATTCCAGGGTCTCACCGGCGGAGACCTCGTTGCTTTCGATCTCGGTCGCGAAACCTTCGAGCTCATAGGCCACCTTGTATTCACCGGGCGGCAGAGCTCTCAGCTTGTAGCGGCCCTCAGCGCCGGTGTGGGTGGAGCGTTCACCCTGTAACTCGGGCGAGGTGGCGGTGACCATCACCCCGGGCAGGCCAGCGCCTTGCTCGTCTGTGATCGTGCCCTGCATCATGCTGGTCTCGGGGGCCGGCCGCGCGGTCTCCACCAGTCCTCGGCTGGCCCGCGACCTCACCTCAGGCGCCGGGCTAGGGGTGGACTCGAGCGGTTGGCGTGCCTGAGGTGCCGGCTCAGGCGCCGAGCCTGCAGGCACCCGGCCTGCGGGCATCGTGTCTTGGCCCGTCCGCCACGGCCATTGGA
>JBCCGX010001605.1:0-1774 GCA_039029035.1 Acidobacteriota bacterium
CTACTACGGTCTCTCGGCGGCGATCGGCTCGGTGGAGGTCTCACCCCTCGAGGTGGCGGCGCTCTACGCCAGCTTGGCCCAGGACGGACGCTACCGCCCGCTGCGCTGGCTGCAGGGCGCGGAAGAAACCGAGCCGGGCGAGAGGGGTACCAAAGTCATCTCTCCCGGCAGCGCCTTCCTCACCCGCCGCGCCCTGGCCCGCCGCGATCGCCCCGACTTCCCCTCGCGCCGCAAGCTCTCAGGCGCACCGGCACGGATCCACTGGAAGACCGGCACCAGCTACGGCCACCGCGACGCCTGGGCTGCCGGCTCGGGCCCGGATCACACCGCCGTGGTCTGGCTGGGCAATTTCGACAACACCCCGAGCATCGACCTCGTCGGCGCCGAGGCCGCCGGGCCACTGCTGTTCGATCTCCTGGAAGCCGTGGCCGACCGCTCCCGTCTACCGGTAGCGGATCGAGCGCCGCACGACCTGAAGCGCATCGAAGTCTGCGCTTACTCGGGCTACCTGCCCAAGCATGCCTGCGAGCAGCGCCGTAACGCTCTCGCCTTGCGCCACCAGGTGCCCACCGGT
Organism: Acidobacteriota bacterium; assembly: GCA_039029035.1. GTDB lineage: Bacteria > Acidobacteriota > Thermoanaerobaculia > Multivoradales > J023 > JAAELT01. The sequence continues at coordinate 575 of JBCCGX010001605.1, forward strand.
CGCTGCCCCTACCACGTGGGCGTCGACGTCGATTCCCACACCGGCCTCGCCCTCAACCCCTCCTGCCGCGCCGGCCGCGCCTACGAGCGCCGCAACTACGTCGTCTGGCCAGCCAGCATCCGCCGCTTCCTCGCCCAAGGCCACCGCTGGCTCCCCGGTCCACCCTCCCTAGCCCCCGGCTGCGAGACCGCCGGCCGCCGTACCCCGCCGGCCATCCTCTCGCCGCCGAGGGGCCAAACGTTGGTTCTGCTGCCCGGCGTGGCGCCGTCGGACCAGGAGATCCCGCTGCAGGCCGAGAGCATGGAAGCAGGAGCGCGGCTGTCCTGGTTCGTCGATGGGGAGTTCTTGGGCACCGCGGCCGCAGAAGAGAGGCTGTGGTGGCTGCCGTCACCGGGCCAGCACGAGATCGTGGTGATGGACGAGGCGGGGCTGTCGTCACGGCGGCGGTTGGAGGTGCGGTCGCGGTCGGGGTGATCACACCAGAAACCCTCGTTTTCGCCATCCATTTGAACAATCAGAGTCCAATCGCATTCTGAACCGTTTTTCGAGGGGGGGCGATCCACCCAATTGGATTCTGAACCGTTTTGCAAGCGTGTTGACGTCGTCAATCGACCCGAAAAACGGTTTTTTAAAGGGGTCAATCTGGCCATTCGCATTCTGAACCGTTTTCCGAGGGGGGTAACTCTACCCATTCGCTTTCCGAACGGTTTTTCGACGGGGTCAATCCACCCCATTGGATTCTGAACCGTTCCGGAGATCTGTTGTCGAAGTCGACAAGCCTCCCGAACGGTTCGGAAGGTCTTCTGGCAACATCACACGGCTTGCCAAACGGTTCGGCTGGTCGATGGGCGAAGTCCCCCGACCTGCGGAAGGGTTCAGCAGGCGGGTGGGCGAAATCGTCCGACGTGCGGAACGGCTAAGAAGGCGCTTCGCCGTCTGTTGCAGGCGCCAGTAACCGCGCCAACAGCTCGCTGCCGATGGCGCTGACCAGGGTGCGCTCTTTGGCCCGATTCAAGAGCTGGGCGCCCCAATCGGTGAAGCCGCCATCGCCCAGGGGCAGGGTCGGACCGGCAGGGGTACGAACGTGGACGACGAAGGAGAGCCCCTGGTAGTAGGCGTTGGTGCCGATGCGATCGTCCTCGTCGTCGACCGGGAGGTGGGACTCGGCCAGGCGGTGGCGGATCTGGGCCCAGGGCTGGC